>WTZT01000027.1 GCA_009889685.1 Candidatus Hikarchaeia archaeon HikBin4 | reverse complement strand
AGAAGGCAGAGATGCCAACTCCATAGCAACAAAAGCGATAACTAAAGAATTGGCCGAAGCCATGAGACTCATTCCCGTGGCGGCGAGTAAGAGGAGGGAATAATATTCTGCTTGATTTCCTAGTTTGTTTATGTAGTCATAACTAGCGATAGAAACTAGTAAAGTTACGGATGAAATGATAACAACAAAAAATAGGCTTGAACCATCAATAACTATCTGACCCCCAAATAGAGAACCTAGTTGTAGTTTAGAAGAAGACAGAAATATAGCGGTGGAAATTGAACCAAGAGATCCGATCGCTGCAATTCCAGTTAGAATTACTAACTTCGTGGATTTTGGAAAAATAGTATTATACCCAAGTATCAATAGAGCGGATAAAAGAAGACATAGTTGAGGAATGAGTAAGATTAACTCAGACATTGGATTGGCCTCCGAATAAGAAAGCTAGGGGCTCAACTGCGTCTTGAATCATTTCGAATATAATATTGGGTGCAATTCCAAGGGCAATAATAATTAGTAAAATGATCACTAAAGGAATTATATCGTGTATTTGAGGGAGGATTAAATCGGGATTTCCTTTGACTTCGAAGGGACCAAAAAATACACGTTGTATAGTTAATAAAAGGTATCCGGCCACAATGACTATGCCAAACATAGATAGTGCTGTGTAAAGCTTTGCATATGGGAAGCTAGCTCCAAATGCGCCTAAGAAAATGAAAAGTTCTGCTGCGAAACCGGACATAAGAGGTAGACCCATATAACCAAAAGCACCTGCTATGAAAATCACAGATGTGATGGGCATCCTATCAGCCAAACCAGAGAGGTCTTCGATGGATCGTGTATGGGTTGCATTGTAGATCAAACCTACAGACATGAATAAGAGTCCAGATAGTAATCCGTGGCTTATCATTTGGAAAGTTGCACCACCCAAACCATATACAGTGTATGTAGTCAGACCTAGAAGAACATAACCCATAGAAGAGATTGAAGAATATGCAACAATACGTTTTAGATCCGTTTGTGCCAAGGCCAGAAATGCCCCATAAATCACACTGATAACTGCAACTAGAGCGATTATACTGGCCCATTTTTGGGCTACATCTGCGAGGAGTGTGAAATTGAATCTAAGAAGGGCGTAAGTCCCCATTTTAAGCAGAACTCCTGCCAATATAACGGACACGGGGGTGGGGGCTTCTACGTGTGCTTCGGGGAGCCAAGTATGGAAGGGTACGATGGGTACCTTGACTCCAAAACCTATGAACATTGCTAGGAATGCCATAGACTTCAAAGTATGAGAATCTAAAAGACCCAATCCACCTAATTTGTCTGCTTGTAATGCGGCAGAAACCTCAATTAAATCGAGTGATTGGATAGAATCGCCTAATCCAAAAATCAGAGCGATGAATCCGATGAACATGATCAAACTGGCAACGTTTGTGTAAATGAAAAATTTGATGGCAGCGCGTTTCCTTTTAGTGCCACCCCAGATGGCTATTAAGAAATACATTGGAATCAAAACTGCTTCCCAGAAAATGAACCAAACAAAGAAATCAAAGGCGACGAAAACGCCGAAAAGAGCTGCTTCTATGAGTAGGATGAGCCCATAAAATTGAGATTTTCTGTGGGTTATGGGAGTCCATGCAGAAAGAATGGCAAGTGGTGTTAAGATAGAGGTGAGGAGAAGGAGAGGCATACTTATTCCGTCGATACCGACATGCCAATTCAATGAGTAGGGACCAAGTGACATCCAAGAGACATATGTTTCGAATGCGATGGTACTTCCACTGATCAGAGCATTTCCGCTTCCATCAAAATTGAGCCACATTATCAAAGTTCCAAGTAGAGGGACCAAACTCAGATAAAACGAAAGTTTAGGAGAATTTTCATTAGATGAGAGTAATATAAATAATCCACCAAAAAAGGCGGATAAAATAGTCAGTTCAATTAACATATTAGAACCACCCACCCCATACTGCGAATACAAATAAAATTAATAATAACCCCAACGAAAGGAAGAAGACATAGTTAGTTACCACACCCGTTTGAATTTTTCGGATGACATTACTAACAGAAAGGCTTGTTGAACTGATTTTATTTATCAATCCATCAACGTATTTTTGGTCGAATAAATTTGCAACGGTAGCAAATTTATTGCGGATTAGATTAGCAATCATTAGCTGATAATCGTCTTGGTAATAATTGTGCGTGAGAATGTGGTAAATGGTATTGAATCGAGTGGAGTAGATAGTACCAGATTCGGTGGGATTGGGGGACTCATAAATTTTCCACGCAAGTGCCATTCCAGATAGGGCGATTGTGAGAGATAAAATCGCAGAGATTATTGAGGAGAAATGGGCAGAATGGTAGCCAGAAAACGACTCCAGGAGTTCGTGGTAATGGTGAGCTGTTAAATCGAGAGGGGCTGTATCGAGCCAGTGATGTAGGTATGAGATATCAGATCCCAAGAAGTCTCCTAAAGGAACCATATTTATTGCTCCAGCTACAAGGGAGAGTATACCCAATACCACTAAGGGTAATTTGATATTCCAACGTATAGAATGAGGATCTTTTGCAGCTTTGGAACGTGGAGATCCATGGAAAGTTAATGAGACCATCCTAAATGTGTAAAAACCAGTTACGAAAACTGCCATCAGACCGAAAACATAACCCAATAGTAAAATAGGAGAACCTCCGAGACCGTAATTCAAAGCTTCTAGAAGGACCTCGTCTTTAGACCAGAATCCGGCAAATGGGAATATTCCAGCCAATGCGAGAGATCCAAAAACAAAAGACCAATAAGTAATAGGGAGTTTTTCTCGAAGTCCACCCATGTTCCACATATCACCGTCGTGATGCATTGCGATTATCACAGCGCCAGCTCCCAGGAAAAGTAATGCTTTGAAGATTGCGTGAGTGGTGAGGTGAAAAATCCCAGCCACGTATCCACCTGCCCCCAAAGAGAGCATTATGTAACCATATTGACTTATTGTAGAGTAAGCCAGGACTTGTTTGAGTTCGTGTTTGACCGTTGCCATCGTTGCAGCTAGTAATGCAGTTAATCCACCAATGAGTGCAATAACAGCCAAAGTGGTGGGAGACAATGCGTAGAATCCATATATTCTTGCTACTAGATAAACACCAGCTGCAACCATGGTCGCCGCGTGAATAAGTGCAGATACAGGTGTGGGTCCTTCCATGGCATCTGGAAGCCAAGTATGAAGGGGGAATTGTGCAGATTTTCCGACAACACCGCCTAGTATCAAAAGTCCAATTATGGTGACCCAAGTTTGTGGGTTAAGTCCATGTAAATTTTGACCTAAAAGAATAGCAGATTTTGCTAGAACTGGGAAAGAATTTGGGCCCGCGAAATTGGCAGTTCCAAATATGACTAAAACTGCAACTACACCTATAAGGAAAAAGTAATCTCCAAATCTAGTTACTAAAAATGCCTTTGTAGCAGCTCTTGGTGGTGCATCTTCACGGAACCAGAATCCAATTAATATCCAGGAACAAAATCCAATTAACTCAAAGAAAATGAAGGACATTAGTAAATTATCTGAGATAACAAATGACAACATACTAAATGAAAATAAAGACAGTCCTGCATAATACCGGAACAATCCCTGCTCGTTTTGGTCATTCATGTAACCAAGACTGTGTATGAAAACTAAAAGTGATATGAGAGAAACTATAACGAGCATGAGTGCAGACAACGGATCAATTAGGAATCCGAAATGGAGATCGGAAACTTCCCATTTTGCCCACAGGTAAGCAGATTTATTGAAGGAATCTCCAGAGTAGACAGGGAGAATCAGGGAGAGGGAAATTAGGAGTGACCCAGATAATGCAAGTATACCAGGAATTGCCCCACGTTTTGGTAGAAGAGAGGGAGTGAATTGGCCTGCAAATAAAGTTATCAAGAATGCCATTAAAGGCAAAAGGGGTATTGCAGCAATTAGATCAAACGGGTTCAGGATTACCACCTCAATGTCACTGCTTTGGTGACATCAATGCTGGAGAAATTTCTATGCAATACTAAAATGATACCAATTCCAACAGCGACTTCTGCTGCCGCGAGTGCCAAAACAAAAAGTGAGAACACTTGTCCAGTTAAGTTCCCATGTAACGTTGAAAATGCTACAAAATTTAAATTTGCAGCGTTTAGCATAAGTTCAATGGAAATAAGAAACATAAGCGCATTTCGACGCGTTAGAACGCCGAATAGACCAATAGAAAAAATTGCTGCGGACAATAGTACGTAGTAGCTGATAGGAACCATGTTAATTTTCACCTGCCGTATCTCTTCGAGCTAGCATGATGGCTGCTACAAGAGCAGCGACAAGAGCTATATCAATTATCTCAAATGCTGCTAGGAAACCTTCACTAGGAACGGATGCTCCCGGGAGATCAAACATGGCATACCCAATACTTTTGGTTATTAAAACTCCATCTTGGAAACCAATTGGAGAGGTAAAAGAAACACCTAGTAGTATAGTTGAAAATAGAATGAAAAATATAATTGCACCTACTCCACGAAATAGATGAGATCCAAGATTGAGTTCGGGAGAGGTCATAGCTGTTGGGTCTAATTTTCGACGAATTAACATTATGGCGAAACTAATTAGAATGAGCACACCACCCACGTAAACGAGGACTTGCATTGCTGCGATGAACTCTGCTGATAAAAGTACGTAATGAATTGCTATACTCAAAAGTGCCACACCCAAGAGGAGGGCAGAATGCCAAACATCTTTTACTAAGACCACTCCGACGCTGCTGAGCAGGGTCAATCCTGCAAAAAATGAGAATACCAATAGATCGGATATGCTAGTTTCCATCATTGGTAATCAATTTCTCCGTCTGTTTCACCGACCCAAGCTGATCGCGTAGGTTCGCGAGAAGCAAGAGGGTCAAGACCTTTATACCAAGGGACATTTTTGAGCTGTTCTTTGTTGTAGATCAGGTCGGCTTTAGTATCTCCGGTGAACTCAAATTGTTGGGTTAATACAATGGCGTCCACGGGACAGACTTCCTCGCATAATCTGCAAAAAATACATTGGCCGATGTGAAGGTTGTATTCCTCACCTTGACGTTTATCATCTAGTTTGATTTCGATAGTATCGTTGGGACAAACTATCTCGCACTGTCGACACCAAATACAACGTTCTTGGCTAAATTTGTGAACTCCACGGAATCTAGGAGAGACTTGGGGAGCGGATTCGGGATACTCAATTGTAAATGTTTGACCGCCTAGAGCATGTTTCATTGTTGTAGTCATGGATTTAAGAATTCCGATCATGCTATAACACCTACCAATACTGCAGTGAAAATTAAGTTAATGAATGACAACACCAATAACCCTTTCCAGCCAATTTCAATCATCTGGTCAATTCGGATACGGGGAATTGCGGCCCTCATCCATTGTGTGAAGAGAAATACACTCCAAATTTTTAATAAAAACCAGACAAATCCAGGTATAAAGGACAAAGAAGATATAGGAGCTGCGGGACCACCTAAAAAGAGGGTCGCAATAATAGCACCACCTAAGAAAACATGTAAGAATTCTCCGAGAAAAAATAAAACAAAGTATACTGAAGAATACTCAGTGACATATCCTGCAACAAGCTCGGTGGGTGCTTCAGGTATGTCGAAAGGGTTTCTGCCTATTTCGGCTAAGTTTGCAACTAAAAACAAGACGAAAGCAAATGGATTTACAAACGCATACCAGGAGGGAATCGCAATCCCTGCAATTACTATCAAGGGGTCAGCTTGTGCCGCTACAATTTCACTTAGGCGTAAAGATCCAGCGAATAAAACGACAGATGCTGCAATCACTAGGAGGGGGATTTCATAGGCTATATTCATTGCTACGGCCCGGAGCCCGCCCAACATAGAAAATTTATTGTTCGAAGAATACCCCGCGATTACAACTCCCATTGATGCGAGGGAAGCCACAGCGAAAACAAAAACCAAACCGGTTTCTGGGTCTGCTAATTGGAGAGGGCCACCCATGGGAATAACTGCGAATCCTAATAGTGCAGAAAAAGGAAGAATTAGAGGTGCTATGTCCCAGGATGGACGGTCTACACCCTCGGGCACTATGAGTTCTTTTGCTAGTAAACGAACAGCGTCTGCTACGATGATGAGTAGACCAAAGGGTCCAAGTCGGTTGACGGCGATTCGGTCTGTAAAAAGAGCAGTGATTTTTCTTTTTGCCCACGGTCCAGCGATACCAGCAGAAATTAACATTATATTTCCGATTAAAAATGCTGCAAGGAATGCAGATATGATAGTTCCAATGAATCCATCAAATCCCAAAAGGTGGGATATGGCATCCACGAGGGGTGTCTGAGTATTGAGGAGAAAATTAATCATCGATCAACTTCCCCAAGAACTATATCCAGACTACCTAGAGCTGCGATTAGATCGGGCACTAGTCCACCTACAGCCATTTCAGAGAGGGTAGAAAGATTACTGAAACAAGGGCTACGAATCTTGAATCGGGCTGGTTGTTGCGTCCCATCGGAACGTATGTAAATTCCAAGTTCTCCTTTTGCAGCTTCAACTGCTCTGTAGATTTCGGCATCTGCAGGTGGTTTGATTGTACGGGGGACGTTTGCTTGAATTATCCTATCTTCTTCTGGCCAAGATTCTAGTAAAGATACGCACTGATCAACGATTTTTGCAGATTGTTCAACTTCGCCCAGCCTGACTAAGAATCTAGAATAGATGTCACATCCATCATTGGTTACAACATCCCAATCAAGGTTTTTATAATACCCATAGGGATCGTCTCTGCGTAAATCATAGTCAATTCCAGAGCCCCTAGCTACAGGTCCAGTCACACCATATTGTCGGGCTATATCGGGGGATAAAATTCCAATATCAACGCACCTCAATTGGAAAATTTCATTGGAAGTCATTAAGTCGGAATATTCTTGAATTCCGGATGGGACCGCATCCAAGAAGATCCGGATTTTAGATAAGAATTCGCTTCGGGGTTCTGGGAGATCCCATACGACACCCCCAAGGCGGAAATAATTGAACATCATTCTTTGACCAGTTAAATCTTCTAATATTGATTGAACAATTTCACGATCCCTCATCGCGTACATGAAGATAGCAGTGAAATCGCCATAGATATCTAATGCAAAAGTCCCAACGGCTAAGAAATGTGCACAGATACGGCAAAGTTCAGCACCCATGGTGCGGAGAATTTCAGCATATTCGGGGACTTCTATATTAACTAGATCCTCTGCTGCTCGAGCATATGCCCACTCATTGAGCAGTCCTGCTGATGCATAGTCCCAGCGGTCGGGATAAGGCATTATTTGGTAGCGATAATTCAATCCTTGGGCCATTTGCTCTTCGCAGCGATGGAGATAGCCGATATCAGGGTCTACAGCTACGACGTGTTCTCCATCGAGTACTGTTTTTAGGTGCAACACCCCATGTGTGGCAGGATGGTGAGGACCTATATTGATGAACATAGTGTTATCCTCTACATTGTTTTGAAGGGGGTTTTCATGTTCTTGTAAAGCTATAATTTGAGGTTTGTTTTGATCATAATCCAAGCTAAGAGGATGACCTTGCCAAGTATCAGGTAGAAGAATGCGACGAAGGTCGGGATGCCCCTCGTAATGGATCCCAACTAGATCATATGCTTCTCTTTCATGCCAGTCAGCGGTCCGAAAAACAGAGGATGCAGATTGGTTCCAGGGGTTATTTTTGGGAGAAGGGACAACAATACCCAGTTCGTGCTGAGGAGAATCATATTTTCTAAGGTGATATATGGATTCAAAACGATCCTCGTACTCTTGTGCGGTGACACAAGAGAGATGGTCAAATCCGGCTTCGTCTCTAAGTAAAGTTAACGTTTCTTCAACTGCGTCGGGTCGGATTACAAATGCAGGAGCATTAACATGGTCTTCTTTTTGTAGAACAAGATCGCCAAGCATTTTTTCCAATTTAGTATAATCTAAAGTGCCATTTTTAGATACCCCAATCATATTTTTTTTTCACAGGGATG
>WTZT01000026.1 GCA_009889685.1 Candidatus Hikarchaeia archaeon HikBin4 | reverse complement strand
GGAATTGGGAGGAGTTGCAATAGTACCGCACCCATTCCAAAAAACAAGGCACGGAGTCGGGGTTAAAATTTCAGATGAGAGATTGTCTAAAATAGATGCTGTTGAAGTATATAATTCGAGGTGGATAACAGGAAAGGGAAATAGAAGGGCAAAGAATTTTGCAGAAAGGCATAATCTTACAATGACAGGAGGCTCCGACCCCCATATCGCAAAAATGGTAGGAATGGCAGGTGTTAGAGTCCAGACGGAGGGGGACACAGTAGAGAGCATAGTAAAATCCATAAGAGATGGAAAAACGGAAGTCTGGGGGCAGAGGACTCCACTAGGAATTACTATCTCGCAGGGGGCATCTGGAATAGGTAGAGTGATAAAACGTCGCATAAAGAAGAAGAGATAAAAAAAATTGGTTCGAAATGCTTACCGCCTAATCCAGAGTAGCTAGAGCATGAGTGAGCGGATGGAGGTTGATGCGGAAACGGTCAAACATATTTCTGAATTGGCTAAAATTGACCTCGATGATGATGAAGTAGAAATATTTACTAGACAATTTAAACAGATTATCAGTTATTTTGACATTCTAGATGAAGTCCCTGAAATTGAAATTCAATTGGATGTAAAAAATGTATTGCGCAATGATAAAAAGGAGAATTCGTTGCCACGAGAAGAAGTTTTTCAGAATATAGATGAAACCACAAAAAAAGATTATTTCAAGGGTCCTAAAGTTCGATGAAAAACATTAATTCATTTATAACGAGAATTGATTCAAAAGGTAGTAAGAAAGGGCCTTTAAGGGGATGTACTGTTGCTATAAAAGATAATATATCTACAAAAGGTATACGCACAACATGCGGGTCTGCAATGTTAAAGGATTACATCCCCCCTTATGATGCCACAGTGGTAGAGAAAATAAAAGCAGCAGGAGCAACTATAGTAGGAAAGACCAATATGGATGAATTTGGGATGGGCACAACTACAGAGACGTCTTATTTTGGGCCTACATTAAATCCACATAATGAGGACCTAGTTGCAGGAGGTTCTTCAGGAGGTTCGGCTGCTGCCGTTGCTTCGGGAGAAGCTATGTTTAGTTTGGGGACCGATACAGGAGGATCCATTAGGTGTCCAGCTGCATTCTGTGGTGTCGTAGGGATCAAGCCAACCTATGGGCTAGTTTCTCGATACGGATTGATAGCATATGCAAATTCGTTGGAACAAATTGGCCCCATAGCAAGAACGGTGGAAGATGCGGCGAAATTACTAGATGTGATAGCGGGAGTGGATGTGAAAGATTCAACTAGTTTGGATATAGGAAAAGGTGGCAAATATGCAAAGTATGCAAGTGGGGAAGTTGATGGAATGACGGTGGGAGTCCCGGTGGAGCTGATAAAAGGAATGGATAAAAATGTATTAGAACCATTCGAGTCGTCGATGGAGCAAATGAAAGAAAAAGGATGCACAATCAAAGAGATCACGCTCCCATCTCTCGAGAAAGCGGTTGCGGCATACTACATAATTGCCATGTCAGAAGCATCTTCAAATTTGGCTAGATATGATGGAGTTAGATATGGCGTTGCTAGTGGTTTTGGGGGAGATTGGAATCAAATGTTTTCTGCTTCGAGGGAGATCGGATTTGGAAAAGAAGTCAAAAGAAGAATTCTCTTGGGAACATACGCGTTGTCGGCAGGATATCAAGATAGATATTATGCAAAGGCACAGAGGGTAAAGGCATGGGTGCGTAAAGAGTTTGAAAACGCGTTCAAGGAAATCGAAGTTGTTGCATCTCCCACGATGCCAGTACTCCCATTTAAGTTGGGAGAAGGGGAAAAAGATCCTCTTAAAATGTATCTCTCCGATTCGAATACAGTTCCTGTGAATCTCGCGGGATTGCCAGCTATTTCAATTCCTGCAGAATGGGATAAAGATAGTGGTCCGGTGGGAGTTCAATTTGTGGGTGCAAGATTTCAAGAGAAGAAACTGATACGCGCAGCTAGTTCGATTGAGAGATAAGTGAAAAGGATTGAACGGGGTTAGTCTTCAAGAGAGGGTAAACTTAATATCCACTGAGTAAATTCTACAGAATTTTCATCTATATCTCGTTGAGATATAAAAGGGGAAAGATGATCTTCAGCCATTAAAAGGGAATAATCAATTTCAATAGGTAATGGACGAACGAAATAGGTCTTACTGCCCTCAAATGTTACGGACTCCTTAGTAGCAAGGTCAAGGTCTACTAACTTAGAAATGATTTTTCCACCTTTTGCAGAGGTTAAGCCAAGATTTTTCCAAAATGAACTCTGATGAGTACCTCCAGATTCGTAAATAAACTTAAGACCGTTTTTTTCATCCGCACTTAGATTTTTAACGTCTCGATAAGTGGCCATAAAGAGTGAGGAGGAAGGGAAGACACTTATTTGTTATTAGATGCGAACGAACGAGAGTTGAAAGTTCCAGTTACAGTTCTAGGTATAGAATCGGCGAAATGGATTGTTTTTGGGATTTTATGATTTGATAACTTTTTTTGACAAAATAAAAGTATTTCTTTTTCGGAAACGGTGGAATTGTTTTTAACTATGATAGCTACTATTTTAGAGCCCCATGTATCATCCGGTTCTGAGAAAACTGCTGCATCGGAGATGAGGGGGTGGGTTAGGAGGACGTTTTCTATTTCCGAAGGGTATACTTTTTCACCCCCAGTTATAATTAGATCGTCCATACGACCGATTATCCATAAGAAATCATCCCTCAGGTAGCCTATGTCCCCTGTTCTAAAAGTGTGATTAGACAGTTTTCTAGATTGACAAGTGTCAGAAGAAAAATAGCCCTTTGAAACCATTGGTCCAGAGACTATTATTTCTCCATATTCACCTTCGTCCACAAGTTGATTTTTTTCATTTTGGATAACTAAGTTTAACGAACTCAAAGGGCGACCCACAGTTCGGGGGTGTTTGAGCAAATCTGAAGAAGTTGCGGTTGCTATTTGGGAGGACGTTTCTGTTGATCCATAGGTTGGATGGATAGGGATGGAAAGCGATTTGCATTGGGATAGTAGATTTTCAGGAATGGGCCCACCGCCGAGTAGTAGTAATCTGAGAGCCGATAAGTCAATTTGTTCTTTTAGGAATCTGGTTAGCAAAGTAGGTACTAGGGAAAGGCAAGTTATGCCATATTTTTGCATACATAATCGTAGATTTTCAGAGGATGGAAAATCCATTGTGGCGAGAGTGGTTCCGGATATAATGGATCTGAATAAAGGAGAGAGCCCCCCTATATGGTGCAATGGTAAGTATAATAGCCAGACATCATTTGGATCTGTTTTAAGCCTAAGTGCAGAGGAGATGGAACTAGATAATAAGTTTTGGTAGGTGAGGGGCACAACTTTTGGAGAAAGTCCAGTAGTACCAGAGGTAAAAAGCAAGAGGTGTGTGTCGTCGAGTTGTGATTCGTAGGAGCTAGAAAGGGGAACATCGGAGAGATTGATTGAAGAGGTCGAGGGAAGGTTTTTAAGAGAAATGGATGGGATTCCGAAGTTGGAGGAATCATTAGAGAAATTATTTTGCCAGAATAGCTTGTTTATCTGTGCCGCATCAATAAAATTTAATATTTCTTTCGAAGAAGATTTATTAGAGATAGGTACACATAATGCGCCTATTCTGAGCAAGGCATAGATAGTCAAAACCGATTGTACAGAGGTATCAATAAAAAGACCAATTCGTTCCAGGGGACGAATGCCTTCTTGAAATAAAATTGTAGAAAGTTTGTTGACTTCAGTATTAAGCGCAGAATAGGTCCAAGATTCACCGGTGGAAGTGTCTAAAAGAGAAACTCGGTTTGGGGTCGATTGGGCCCGGTAAAAAAGAAAATCTTTCATATAGAACTCCAATCTACAAAAACGCCATTCCCAGGGGATTGTGGAACTGTCAGATTGCCCCCTTTCAAAGTAGAAGGGTCGGCAGAGATATCACTTTTCAACAGGTGTGCAGTTGCAAGGCCACAAGCTTTTATTGGAGCCAAGCTGGCGGCTAGGTGAATTGCAGCAGTTCGGGCAACAACTGTATCGATAGTAGTGGTGATTATAGGTTCTATGTTTAGAGATCTGGCCTCTTTTGCAAGGGCATAAGAATGGTCGATCCCGCCCAATACCATTGGTTTTAGTATGATAAAATCCGCAGCTCCCATTTTGTGTATATCTGTCAGACTATTCGAAATCAAAGATTCGTCCAAAGCTATGTTAATAGAACTATTTCGAAGAGTTGCATGACCTTCTAGATCGTGCATAGACAATGGTTGTTCTAGATAATCCAGATCTATTTGTTCTAATTTTGTAATTGCTTTTTGTGCTTGCCGAAGTGACCATGCTCCATTTACATCCGCCCGAAGTTCTACGTCGGGTCCAACGGCAATTCGGACAGCAGATAATCGTTTTAAATCCTCTTTTAGGGGTCTTTTTCCAATTTTTATTTTCAGAGACTTTGCCCCGGAATTGATTGCAGCCATACACTGATTTACAGTAGAAGTGAGCGAAGAATCTCCAATGGGAATATTGACCGGAATAGAATTTACATAGTCTGCACCTAGGTATTGATACAAGGGGATCCCTTTAGAGTGGGAAAGATCGTCGAGTATGGAAAGAGAAAATCCATGTCGTGCGGAGGGAGTATTTACTAGAGACTCTAGTATGGTTTCGGGAGGAGACCCGAGTAATGTATCTTTTTTCGCAGAAATTAATGCAGCCCTACAAGAAGTCAAAGATTCGGTCCAACCATGGAGAGGAGTAGATTCCCCAATGCCAACTTCAGAGTGTGATAGTTTAAGGAGAAAACCGGTCCTAGAAGTAAGGGTGCCAAAAGAGGTAGAAAAAGGTTTATTAAGAGTTAGAGAAAATTCATGAAGTGAGATCATTATGATAATAAATATTCTCCATTGAATTAATTTTTTCGGGATTGTTGTGAGGATCAAAATGGGTTAAAAATTCCAATTCCAAATAGAACGGAGAAAAATAGTGTTAGGAATGTCGTATGTTTTAAAATATAATTGAAGGAGTGAGAAGTGGAATTTGAAAAGACTAGGTGTATCAATAAAATTGCATACGGAGATATAAGTAAAGGAAGTAGTATGGTTGGAGAGAAATTAAGAAATATATAGAAATAAATAGGGGGAGAAAATCCCAACGATATGAGGAATAAATACTCCATTTTACTCCAGAATTTTCCAAGGTAAATAGAAAGAGTGAGTTTTCCGGCTTTTTTATCAGTTTCCATATCTCGTATATTATTTACAACTAGTATGGAAGTGGTTAGAGAGGCCATAGAAATACTGGCTATAAGAGACGTCATAGTAATTGTATTGGGAGGGAACCATAGTGGGAAATATGAAAGCGTAGCTACAGCTTGAATGTAATAAGTTCCGGTAACTGCGACGATACCAAAGAAAATGAATACGAATAAATCTCCAAGACCATGATAACCAAAGGGATAGGGACCTCCTGTATAAAGAATCCCGGCGGCTATGCTAAGTAAACCTATTAAAAGGATAGGGAATCCACCAAGGTACAGGAGATAAAAACCTAGTAATATTGCAAGACTAAAAACAGATATCCAAGCCCGCTTCATATGAGATGGGGAGATGAGTCCAGAAGCCGTTGCCCGAATAAATCCAATCCTATCAGGGGTGTCAACAGAGTTCATAGCATCATAGTAATCATTTGCCAAATTTGTTCCAATTTGGATTAGAAGGGCGCATACTAAGATTACAAATACCGAAACGGGGTGAAAAATGCCATCATGAAGTGCGATGCACGTTCCCAAAAAAATAGGTGCGACGATAGCAGGAAGAGTATGTAAACGGATAGCAATTGTCCAGGGATTGGTAAAAAAATCTTTGGCATATTCCATAGCAATTTGAATTGAATACAGGAGAAGAAAAAATAGTTACGAAGTGAGAATAGAGAGTAAAGAGCTAAAAATACCAGGGGCTTTCTGAAAAGTCTGGTTTTCGTTTAGAAAGGAATGCATCTCGGCCTTCTTTTGCCTCTTCAGTCCCATATGCGAGTCTAGTTGCCTCTCCAGCAAATAATTGCTGACCTATTAAGCCATCGTCGACTAAGTTGAACGCATATTTGAGCATTCGAATGGCTGTTGGGGATTTAGAACTAATTTCATGGGCCCAATCTAGGGCTGTAGATTCTAATTCTGTATGAGGAACTACTTTGTTGACCATGCCCATTTCTTTTGCCTCTTTGGCACTGTAAGTTTTACCTATAAAGAATACTTCTCTGGCCTTTTTTTGACCAATTTGTTTTGATAAGTATGCAGATCCAAATCCACCATCAAAACTCGCTACATCAGCGTCTGTTTGAAGAAATTTTGCGTGTTCTTTGCTCGCTATAGTCAAATCGCAAACGACGTGCAAACTGTGCCCACCTCCAACCGCCCACCCAGGTACAACTGCGATAACAGGTTTTGGCATAAATCGGATTAATCTTTGGACTTCGAGTATATGCAAGCGACCAGTAGAAGGCTTGTTTTCATATTCGTATCCAGCTTTACCCCTATAATTTTGATCCCCACCTGAACAAAAAGACCACTCTCCGTCTTTAGAAGAGGGTCCATTTCCTGTCAAGATTACACAAGCGACATCTGTTTGCATTCTAGCATGATCTAGTGCAACATACAGTTCGTCGATCGTTTTTGGTCGAAAAGCATTTCGGACTTCAGGTCTATTGAATGCTATTCGGACGGAATTTCCGTCTTTTTCTTTATGGTAAGTTATATCTTCAAATTTTGCGATATCTAGTGAAACCCATTTAGTTTCGTCCATAATAGAAGATGACATATAAGAGTAGTTAGGTGGGAGAATCAAAAAAGATGGGGGTTTCTTTTTTGGGTTACTGATTAGATGTTTTGGGTGACGAGGTTCTGTAAGTTTTCACGGATTGATTGATTAGACAGAGGATCGCTGATAACTTCGATGGCGCAAGATTCGTTTTTATCAATAGCAGATTTATACGCGAGGTTAAAATCCGCTATAGTAGACACGCGAGTGAAATCGAATCCATACAAATCTGAAGAATGGGACAAATCTAGATTGTGAGGGGCTCGAAACCCTGCAGTAAATGGCGGATCATACTTAGAGATGGGCAATCTGTAAAATATACCACCTCCATTGTTGTTGATTACAATAATGATTAATTTAAGATTAAATTTGTTGAGGGCCAATAATCCAGATAAATCATGGAAGTAGGCTATGTCGCCTATTAGTAAAATCGTTTGATCATCTGTGGAGCTAGCTGCCCCGAGGGCAGTGCTTATTACGCCATCAATCCCACTTGCCCCGCGGTTTCCGATTAAAGTAAGTTGTTTAGAAGAGGGTTTTCCAAAACGGTCGATGTCCCTGATGGGCATACTATTTGATATGATAATTGTTGAATTGTCGGAAGAGATGTCTAAAATGGAAGAAGCAATTGATCCTTCAAAGAAGAAACTCTTGGAATCGATTAAGTTCCAATAATTAGACTCAGCGGTAGAGAAATGATTGAATAAATCACCGGGTTCTAGGGACAATCTGTTAGATATAGAATGTGCGAACAAAGTTGGGTCGCATGAAACGAGTTCTGAAGATGAAAAAGATGGATCGCGTGCTTGGCCCGCGGGATCTATCAACAATTCGTATGATTCAGTCCTAAGTAGATAGTTTTGAAGGGGGATAGAGATTGGAGCGGCACCAAATCGGATGACTACGTCCGGATTTGGCCAATTTTTAGTGGTGATTGGATTCAGATAGGAATCATAGCCCCCACATATGAGCGACGAGTCAACATGTTTGCCGAAACGAAGCCCAGATAGAGGATCTGCCAAAATGGGAAAACCAAGAGATTTTGACAGGGTAGAAAGGGCGTCTGAAGAAATGGAATGAGGATTAGAAGGACCAGCTATGATTAAACCATTTTTGGATTCGGAAAATATATTGGAGATTCTTATTAGATCTTGATCAGAAATGGTAGAAATTCCGGGTGTGATTTTAGTATAAGGACCAACTCTACCTTTGGCTGCAAGAGGATTATTTTTTATGAAATCTACAACCGATTCGTCGGGTGAATCAAGCGGCTCGAGAGGTTTTCTAAATGGGATGTTGAGATGTACAGGACCAGGAGACATGCCATTGCATTCA
>WTZT01000025.1 GCA_009889685.1 Candidatus Hikarchaeia archaeon HikBin4 | reverse complement strand
ATTAAGAGGGACGCTTAATAGATAAGACAAACCTAGGAATATCCCAAAGAACCCGGTGGTTCTAGCTATGAAAGGGGTCATGGCATCTCCAGCACCGTGGAGGGCACCTGCTAGTGAAAAATAAAGGGAGATAAATATTATTGCAACCGAAAAGGATTTTGCAAAATTAGTGGCATGATATATTGTTAGAGGATCGGAAGTGAAGATACTTACAAGGAATTCGGATTTGACGAATAAAACAAAACCTGAAATTGTGAGAAGTACAATACTAATTCCGGCAGTGAACCAGCCTTCAAATCTTGCTTGTTTGAGATCTCCTTTTCCAATTGCTTGTCCAACGACTATACTCGAGACGGTGCCATAAGCTCTGTAAAATGGGCCTGTCAATTGGTGATACATTCTTCGACCTATATGATATGCTGCAGTGACTTCAATGCCAAAAAGTAAGAGTAATGCATTGAAAGGTAAATAGACAGCAGTGGTGACGATTCCACTTACCATTTGAGGAGTACTTATGACAAGAAGTTGCCGGGTGATGGTGAGATTTCGAGGGAGTTTGGATGTTGTCAAAACTCCTGTAGAGACGAGTGCAAATAAGATCAATATTGCTGAAAAATATTCTGCAATCGCGGTGGCAATTCCCACTCCTAAAATGGATAGCTCAGGGAAGGGACCAATTCCAAGTCCAAGTAAAATAGATCCAACGATATTGAGTATATTTGCGACGATTAGTATATACATAGGGGTGCGTGTGTTCCCCGTTCCTTGGAGGGCTCGAGATCCAACGACGGTGATTATATCTGCAGGAGCGGCGAAGAGGACCACTGCCAAGTAGAGACCCCCGAGTCTAGATACCTCAGAAGGGGCTCCAAGGAGATCAAGTGCGCTTTGACCAAATAGAACTCCAATTATTGCGATGGGAATGCCAAAGAGTAACCCAAGTAACAATGATTGTGCAATCGCCTCATCACGACTAGTAAAATTTTGTCCACCAGTATCTTGACTTGATAACGCGATGGCACCTCCACCGAGTCCTTGGCCGACCCGCATGGCGAGTTGAGCATAAACATCTGCTATGCCGATTGCAGCTATTGCCGCTGGAGAAAAAAGTCCAGTTATAAGAATATCAACAGTCCGCATCAAAGTGCCGAAGAATTGCTCTGTTATCAAAGGGGTTGATAAAGAAAAATTTCGGGAAAGGGTTTGTTTAAATTCTTCAATTGTTCTGCTCACAATATATAAATATCACATTGTGGTTGTTTTAGGATATCGAATCGGATGACAAAAGTTAAAAATAAATCATTATCCCGGCGCCAGAGGCGATGAATATGGCACCAGTGATCATTTTCTTTGTGATGCGTTCGAGATCGCGAAGAAAAAGAAAAGATAGTAGTACGGTGAATAATCCCGCAGTACTAATTAAAGTGGACACAATAGCCACACGGCCAAGATTGAGAGCGGTGAATGCTAGGAAGAGTCCGAGAGAGGATACAATTCCAGCGGCAGCGAAATAACCAGTTGCAGGTAAAGATGGGAGGCGTAATAGATCACGCCGAAAGAAAAATAAAAATAAAAAGAGACCGAGGAAAGCGGCAGCATCGTTTAAAGCTATTGCTTGTAGTACAGTTGCAGGAGTTTCTACAAGACCAAAGCGCCGTATGACTTGTCCCAATCCGAATGCAAATCCAGCAAAAATGGGCAATACTAGATCTTGAAAACTCCAACCAGAAATGTTCCCACCTTTGGAGATGGCGAGAAGTGAAAGTCCAACGACGACTAAGAAGATTCCTATTGAGTGAATAGTTGATAGGGGTTCACTTAGGAAAACTAGAGCTAGAATGGCAGCGAAGGCCGGCAGAGTTGAGGCGCCGATACCTGCGATGCTAGCTCCAACTTTGTCAATGCCAGTGTAAAAAGAGATTCGTCCCAATGTAGTTCCAAGAATCCCCCCTCCTAAGAAGATTAACGCAGTGCGAGGGGATATACTAAATATGGCGTCTAGACCTTGTGTAATGAGAAGTGCAGACCAGAATATTATAGTTCCAATAGTTATAACAGCAAAAGCTGCTTGAAGAGCATGCCCCCCATGAGCCATTCCACGTTTGGAAAGGACAGGGTCAATTCCCCAAACGACTGCTGCAGCTAGAGCAGCGATATAAATATCAATAGACACATGCTTCTTGGAAGTGAAGTTCTATAAAGAGGATGATTGAAGAGGAAAATTTTATGGGTGACAAAGGTGCATAATGGAAGATAAAAATTTTATTAAATTGGCAATAAAAATGGGGAAAATTGCACTTATACTAGGAATTGTTCTTAGCTTATTTTTAGTAGCAATTCAGATAACAGAAACTCCCAAAGTTCAAGAGAGGGATATGCCAGGGATAGAATGGGATATTGAAAGAATTAATTCCACGCATATTTTAGTGAAACACGTTTCTGGAGAACCAATCGAAGTAGAAAGGGTGTTGATCACAGTAGAGGGGCGGGGTAGACCAATTCATAAGATTGGTTTAATTGAAGAGGGTGACGCCATAGTAACTCAGGCATATGTAGGGACACTAATCGAGGTATTCTGGGAACAAGAAAATGAATATCTAAGACTAATGCACAGGTCTAGAGTTTGAACGGACACGACGCGATTTGAACGCGCGATCTACTGGTTAGGAACCAGTCGCCTTATCCTGGCTGGGCCACGTGTCCTTAACAGCAAAGTATTGCCTACAATTACTTCTTTTCATCGATGGTGAAATGGAGAGGGTTGTGCCGCCATACGGTGATCCATATGGAAAACGTGAAAATGTATTGAAGAAAGTTAATCTTTAGATTCTTTTTTTGAATCTTCTTTTGAATCTTCTTTTGAATCTTCCTTCTCGGTGTCAGAGTCAGATTCGCCAGTTAAATCGCTGATTTCTTTTTCTATTTCTTCTCTTCCTCGTTTGAACTCACCCATTGCTTGCCCGGTGGATCTGGCTAACTGTGGAATCTTGTTTGCTCCGAATAGAAGTATTGCAATGAGCAATATTACAGCGAGCTCCATTCCACCAGGAATGCCGAACTGGAGTGGTATAGGTACTATAGCAACCATTGTGAGCTGTTTAGATAGAGATGATAATAGTCTTTTTGATTATACCCAACGTCAGACAATGGAAGATAATATGAAATAGAAGGAGGGTGTAGTAATGGGAGGAGAAGCTCAAAAAGATGATACTCAGTGAACTTTCTGAAGACTATGAAGTCGTCAAAGAGGTTATGCGGGCATATGAAAAAATAGGGTCGCATTTCTCTCAAACTAGATTTCATCCATGGCCAGAAGTAGGAAAGTTTCTGGAAGAATTATCAGGAGACGTTGCGCTCGATATGGGTTGCGGAAATGGGAGACATTCGGAACTACTATCAAAATGTGTGGAAAGGGTTGTTGGGGTAGATATGAGCTCCATGATGTTACTTGAAACTGTTAACAGAGGAGAAAATAATGGGTTTGAAGTGAATTCCATTAGAGGAAATGTAATGGAGTTACCGGTTCGAACGGAGTGTATAGACATAGGAGTTTATGTTGCAACGATACATCACCTTCCTACTGCAGAGTGTAGAATTGCTAGTTTAAATGAGTTGGAGCGTGTGCTAACTACAAACGGAATTTCCATTGTAGGATCGTGGTGTACAGAGCATGAGCGTTTTGATGAAGAGAGAGGTTTTGATACACTTGTTAATTGGACCCTTCCGGATGGAACTAAAGTTCCGCGGTATTACCACATTTATGATATAGAAGAATTTGAGAGAGATGTCAATGCCAGTAGATTGGAAGTGATAGACATATACTCAAATGAAGGGAATTGTTATGCTGTTGTGAATAAGGGTTAATCGGAGAGGCTAATTGAAATTCCGGGTTTAAATTTGAAGGTGAATATCAAAGCGATGAGGTTAATGAAAAATAGAGAAAGGAATGCGAGATAGTAATCTCCGAATATATCACGAATGAGTCCTATGGCAGAAGGGCCTATCGCGGCGAGGGAATAACCGAAAAAAAGAACAATTGAAGTGAGCTTTTCTGCGGTTTTCTCATCTGAAGAATAATCAATTGGTAACGTCATGGATAGAGGAAAAATTCCACCTAGACCAATTCCGAGTAGACTGACCCACAAAAAAGGTTCCAAAAGGGGAAACATTGTAATGGCAAATAAGCCAATGGCACTTAGAACCAAACTGAAGAAAATCCAAGGTCTACGGTCGGTGTTTAAATCTGCTAGAACGGAGATACTGGCAGCTCCAATTAGTTGGGTTAATAGAAACACGGTGAGCAATAGGCCTGCATCATTTGCAGACCAACCTAGGGAGATATATAGAGGGGATATCCAGGACAATACTGAGTAGAATAAGAGAGTCACAAGAGCGAGGAATAAAGAGATCGCCCAGACCCAAGGGTGGGACCAAGTTGCTTTTGAAAAAACAGAAGAAATGGACACCTGAGTGGGGGTTTCAGAACGTTTCTGTAATGTGAGAGGAAACCAAACTACTAGGGCAATGATTGCAAAAATAGACCAAAATGCAAGTGAAAACGTCCAATCTCCGAAGAAGGAAAATAAGGGGACAGAAAAACCAGCAGCAACTACCGCTCCTAGGGTTAAAGAAGTTGCATAGATTCCAGTGATACTTACTGCACGATTGGGAAAATGAGCTTTTACAAAAGAGGGAAGTAGTGTTTGGGCAATCGCAATTCCCATACCAAGGACTATGGTCGTTCCGAGAAGGAAGAATAAATTAGAACCCCAGAGTCGAGAAAAGGTTGCAATACCGATTAAAAAAACAGCATATAAGATTGCCTTTTCCCGTCCAAAGAATCGAGAAAATGGGACGGCTAAAAGAGCAAAAATTCCCATTGAAAGAGTGGGAATGGCAGTCAAAAGACTAGCAACGAAGTAGCTCAGATTTAGATCGGTTTTGATCAACTCTAGTAGAGGTGGAACTGAAGAGATAGCAGGTCGAAAGTTAAAAGAGACAAGTATCATACCTAAAATTAAAAGAAACCGTTTTGAGAGAGAAAGAGAAGTCATTTGTTGAAAATAATTATTCGAGGGGGAAGGATATACTGATTGCGAGATTGTATTTGGGATTTGAAGGGAAAGCTGCTTGAAAATGGGAAGGCCCATATTATAGGGAGGAGAATTAGTCTAGTAGGCGCCGATGGTCTAGTGGTATGACTAGGGCCTTCCAAGCCCTAAGCCCGGGTTCAATTCCCGGTCGACGCATTGTCCTAAGAGATTCGGCTGTTAGCCTGAAAATTCAGTAGGCTAAATTAATCGTTCGCAGTCGGTGTATTAGGGAATATTTCTCTTGCCTTGATCATTTTTGGGAGGGTATTGAAAATACAATAAGGGTTGGAAGGATTTTTTGAAAAGTAATCGTGATGATACTCCTCGGCTTCATAGAAAGTAGATAATTCAGCTATTTCAGTTACAATTGGTTTGTCATATGGGTTTTGTTCAATTAATAGGTTTACATAAGATTCTGCGGCTGACTTTTGAGTAGAGTTGTGATAGAAAATTGCAGATCGGTATTGGGATCCAACGTCGGGTCCCTGTTGATTGAGTTGGGTTGGGTCATGTATAGCAAAGAAAATTTCAAGGAGGTTTTCATAGGAAAATAAGTGAGGATCGTAGGAGAGTTGTACAGCTTCTGCGTGGCCAGTTTTTCCAGAACAGACTTCATTATAAGTGGGGTTTATAGTATCTCCACCGCAATATCCGGGTTTGATTGGACCCACCGCTTGGAATTGAGAGAACGCAGCCTCGATACACCAAAAACATCCACCGGCAAAAGTGGCATGTGGAAATTCTTCAGGCATGATTGATAGATTGGGGTGGAAAGATATGTACTAAATGGTTTAGACAAAATAAATGAGAGAAAAAATGGACCTGGTCAGATAATAAAATTTTCCCCCGGGGACCAGAGAGTTATATGTATAAGAACAATATTTAGTAGATATGTTAAAACTAAAAATGGCAATGGTAGTTTTGTGTGTTTTATGCCTTGTTATATCAGGGTGTTTTGGAGCAGAGGGGATCAAGGGGTTCGAAGAGGATGAAGAGGATGAAGAAGAAGAGGATGCGTACAAATTCTTAAGGAATCAGTACCACCAAACATATACGAAATAAAAATAAGTGGCGGCGGAATCCGGGTTTGGATTTATCAATATAGGACCAGAAAATATGGGCCAGCTCGGATTTGAACCGAGGACGAACCGGTTATGAGCCGGGCTCTCTAACCAGGCTGAGATACAGGCCCGATAGCTATCAAAAGGCGACTGATTATTATAATAGCTTCGAACTAGGTGGAGGTTTGAAAAAATAGTACACTTGAGAGAACTAGTGAGGGTGTGAATGGCCCTCATGTGGATGTGAATGGCCCCCGATAACAAACTCAGAAGCGTCTCGAATGCCCTCTGCAAATTCAAGGGCCCTCTTGTCAAGTTCTGATATTTCCATATGTTTTTGGTTCGATAAGATCTGCTCTAGTATTTCAATCCAAAGTGAATAATACACCCAATCGGTTTCTTTCTGTAGATGGGAGGGGTCAGTTTTTTCGATCCTTTGGATCAACAATTTTTGAAAGTCGTTCCAAGGAAAAAGATTGCGCTCATGTAATGCCACCACCATGCCGAAAATACTAGCCTGCCAGGGTTCAGAGAAGAGGGGACTTCCACCAGGTGTCTGGGGAAATCCTCCCAGGTTGGAAAGTTTACTGAGGATTTCTTCTGCATGTTTCTGAATATTAGTAGGAGTGGAAAGTGGCATGAAAGTTTGTCCCTTTAAGTTACCGTTATTTGAGAAACACCAATCATGGAATCTCGAGTGACGATATCAGCAAGTTCTGACTCGGTTAAAGATTCGGTTCCAGATGGCCGTTGAGGGAGAACCATATACCTGAGATCAGCACTAGAATCATGGACTTTAACTTCTATGTCATCGTCCAAATCTAGTCCGAATTCTCGGAGTACAGATCTTGGTTCAAGAACGGCTCGTGCGCGATATTCAGGGGACTTGTACCAAGTGGGTGGCAATCCCAATACAGACCAAGGATAGCAAGAGCAAAGAGTACAAACGACAACATTGTGGACCTCGTCTGTGTTTTCAACCACTTGTACATGTTGAGATCCCATTTCAAAATTGAATTCACCGATGGCAGATACGGGATCTGTTAAAAGTCTCTCTTTAAAATCGTCATCCACCCAGGCCCTAGCAACAATTTTTGCTCCGTTTTGAGGACCGATATCGTGTTCATAAGCAGAAATTGCTGCATCTATTGCTTCATGGGAAAGCAGACCTTTTTCTACTAATAAAGATTGTAATGCTCTCACTCTAGATTTTGGGTCTTGTATTTCCTGATCGTTTTGAGGTTCAAGGGACATGGTACTATCGCCGTCAGATAGGAGTAGAGTGAACCTATCTTTATCGGTATTAAAGAGAAGGCAAAACATCTTGTGAAAGTGTTTTGATGGATTGAGAATAGTTGGGCCCAAGTTTGGCTAGGATAACTTGTTTCAATTGTTGCGTTTCGGGTGAATCAAAACATTGAGCAAGGCCCTCTATACAAGCGTCTGCATCGCCGGCGATGAATGTGGCATTGACCATTTCTTCTGTGACTAATTTGGCTGCTTCTTGAATCGTCGCCCCTCCATTGAAAGCATCATAGATTTTAGTTACATTTTTTGGTTTGACACCTACAGATTGGAAATCCAAATCGGAAAAACCAGTCTTTTTGAGGGTCATGAGTGCATGTGCAACGTAGGGTTTTGGAAATTCCATTGCCGCTTTATGATCAGGATCAACGGAGACATTTATTTCGGCCAAAAGTAAGGGATCGGTTGACCTGAAAGGGGGTTCTTTTGAATTTAATTTACCATATAGTTCATTTATTTTTCCTGCGCGGAGCAGGGGGAGATACATACCGCCTAAGAGAACACCGTCCATGTGCTTTCTAGCAACTTCCATTGCCATGTCACCATATCCACCTAGATAAAATTTGATAGGTGCTTGGGGAGAAAATCTCATCTGCATTTTTCCTTTCGGTTGTAAGTTGAAATAATTAGTGAGCAAAGGATAATCACTGAAATTAATTTTTGTTCCGTCTAAAAGTTGATTAACACAGATGACAGTTTCGGACAGCATAGAATAAGGAGAGGGGGTGGAGACCTCCTTACCTGTTTGTGCAATGCTACCTCTTCCGATTCCATCACTAACTTCACGCCCATCGGTTAATTCAGTCAAAGATGCTAGAATATCTGCAAAATCGATAGGGTTTCTATAAAATGG
>WTZT01000024.1 GCA_009889685.1 Candidatus Hikarchaeia archaeon HikBin4 | reverse complement strand
CTGCTACTGTCTCCAACATAACTCCCATACTAGCATTTACCCTGGCAACCTTTTCCATCTGTTCTCTTGTCTGATCCCCCGGATTGGAATGTGGAAGTATTCCCTCTTCGAGACACATTTCACACATTTCTTCAAGATATGTGTGTATCGATTCATGACCCCACTCATTCAATTTCCTATAAATCTCTACGTATCTATCATCTGGATCATCTCCAAAAGTAAATAGTGCTTCTGTACACCCTAGTTTAATCCCCTTTTTGACAACCTCCTTCACTTCTGCCGGTGATAACAGTGATGCCTTTCCTGGGGGATCAAAATAAGTGCAATAGGTACATGCATACTTACAAGCTGTTGTCAATGGTATAAACACATTTTTAGCATAAGTTAATTCCGAGCTGGTCTCCACATCTTTTGGAGTAACCGAAAGCAACTCTCTCACTTCTCTTTGTTTAAATTCCATTTCAATTCCATACTTTTCTCTCCCTATCCTCATCTTTTCTCTCTCCTATGTATTCCAACTCGATTTTTCCCATGTACTTCTAGATGAAATCCATTTTCTATTAACCAATCTCGAGATTTTCCATTCCCATGAATCAATACTTCAATCAAATCTTCTTTAACATCAATATCTGTTGCAAGCCTAAACGAATCCACCTCGGTAACATTCACTCCAATATCTTCTGCTATTTTTACATGGTCAAGATATGAGGCACCATGATAATCTACTCTAAAATCTTCTCTGTGTGTCACAAAAGCGTTAGTTCCTCCTAGATTTCCTGGCACAATTGAAATTTCACCCTCAGATTCTATCAATTTTCTTATAGATTCTGCAGTCGCGATAGCCAAATCACTCATCACAATGGCCATGGGCATTTTCGAGTTCTCTAGCACACTATTAACCGCAACAGATAGCGGTCTGTCGTCTACTATGATTTTCCATTGACTCTCTATGATCTCCGTAGATAGTATCTCTGGAATTAATCCTGCATTTTCCACTGCTATAGTGACATCTTCTAACATCACTTTTGCAAACGCATAACGCTCATCTGACGTCAGAATTTCTGATAATCTAGTTTTTGGATCGTGCGGAGCAAACGGTATTACAACTCGCATTAAAGTCTACTTCTGTGACGTGTAGATCGATGCCACACTATCGTTCCACCAATAAGTGCCACCGCAATCACAAAACCAACTATCTTCACTATTAATCCTTTTCTTTCTCTACCATCTTTTACTGCAAGAGCATTCTCTTCAGCTTGCCTTGCCAAATCCCCCGCATTGTCAAAGTTTCCTACATTGTATGCTGAAATGGCATTTTCGATTGTTTGCTTAGCCTCCCCATCGTCTACCTCCTTCACGACAACATTAGCTTTGTCTATATTCTCCCTTGCAGCTTTACTCTCTAAATTATACGGTGAAACTTCTATAACTCCAATTATCTCACTTGTACCTCCCAATCGAACCTGGGATAACTCCATAACTAAAACTTTATATTCCGGCTCATATTTCCATTCTGATACTTCTGGAATCGTTCCTGAGACTTCCACCTTTATCTTCAGGATCGAGTCATCTAAACTAACTCCCTGCTCGAAAACTTTCCCTGCGTAAAAATTCTTGGAGCCTTCAACAGGGCGATCAGCTGCATTAATTTCTGTCACCGTCCAGGTTACGCTCTCGAGCAGGGATTCTCCTCTCAATGTCCACATGTCTATAGATCCTGTATTTGTTATATACAGTTCCGTTACCATCGTCTCAACCGTTACATCACTTCCAATTTCTGCCTGACTAATCCCCCCTTGCTCTATGGATGTTGCACCAACTATTCCTCCTATCAATACAATTCCAATTACTATGGGAATCAGCCTAGAATAATGGTTCCAGCTCATCTGTCCCCTCCTCGATCAATTCCCTTAATTTTTCTTCACTCTGAGATCTAATTTCTGCCATATTTTCTTGGGCTTCAATTGCAACTCGTTGTAAATTCTTTATCCTAGGAATGTTGACAACCCCTGAAAGCATAACCGCGGCCCCAACTTTATCTTCATTTAGTATTGGGTAGTCCCCTCCTCTAACTTCCATACTACCTGTTACTTCTTCTATCCACCTTCTGCCTTTTTCTATTCCTTTTCGATTGAGATAGTTTGGTGGTCCTGATACAACAACAAGTGCCCTTTCTGCACCTTTGATTTCGCATGGAAGAGTCAATCTCCCCAATGTTGCCTTTCGAATCAAACTTGTGATCCTATTTGTATTATTCGAACTATCTTGGAATTCTGCTTTTTTCTTCCCTCTTGGAATCCGTGCCAATATCCCTCCACGTTTAGTTTGAATTGGAACTGATTCTGAGGCATATCCCACCGTAGTAACACCCCCGCCTGCAAGTGTATTGATAATTTCTGACGCGTCAACAACAGATTCTGCAATGTCATTGTCTTTTTGAATTTCTCCCGCCCCGAATAACACCCCGAATCTTCTCACTATCTCTTCATTTATCGCATCATAACTTCCCTCCATAGATTCTCCTCCCATTCTCCACGCGTCATTGTCGAATGCAAGTAAATTATCGGTCTCTCTAACAAATGCTTGAAATGATTTTGCGGCATTCAGTGTATATATTCCTCCCTCTTCTAATGATGGAATTATACCCAAACCATAGATTGGTTCTTTCGTGTATACCTTCTTCAAGTGTCTGGCTAATATTGGTCCTCCACCCGAGCCAGTCCCCCCCCCTAATGCCGCAACAATAATGAACGCATCCACCTCATGAGTTGGTATCTGATCAATAATATTCTGCATGATATCAAGTTCTTCTTCTGCAATCTCTGCACCCAGTGCATTGTCCGCACCTACTCCATGTCCCTTCACCCGATCTTGCCCAATTAATATTCTCTTATCCCCTGCAACATGAGTCAAACCCATCAAATCAGCTTTGGCAGTATTTATCGCAACAGCTTCTTTTACAATACCGCTTTTAGTTTGCTTATCATACAAAAGAAATTTATCAACTATCTTTCCTCCAGCCTGTCCAAATCCAATTAGAGCGAGTTTCATATCTAGCCTTAGTCTCCGTAACAACAAATCACTTTATATCTCTCAATAAACCTTTTGGTACTTCTTTTTTATCTTATTCTCTTCTATTATCTCCTAAAAAACGAGTTGCAGCGATATGATTATCAATCTTAAATTTGTCCCTTTTATTCATCTACGAACGCCAGTAGTCTGACGCTTTCCTTTATCTTTTTTTATCCCTCTCTAGTTTATTTTCTCATCAAATAAGTCTGCAATGTCATTAATCTCTTTTTTGATTTGCCCAATTTTTCCACATCATTTCCTTTAGCCACGGGATCAAGTTTGAGTGATCTGTACTGGTCATTACCGAACGGAAGCAAAACACTAGGAACCACTTCTGCAATCGCCATTAAATATTTTTGCATAGCCATAGGTATTGGAACTATCACACACGATCTCCCCTTCGCAGAATGAATGGTTTTAGTAATCTCAGCCATACTCATGACCTCTGGCCCACCGATCTCAAAAATCTGTCCACTCTCAAAATCTGCCCCTGCGAAATTAGCTATAATATCAACCAAATCCTTCACCCAAATAGGATCAAATCTCATTTTACCACCTCCTGGTAGTGGAGTAATGTATGGCGGTGCTATTCTCTTTATGAACGAAATGAACTCTCCCCCTTTTCCAAATACTACGGAAGGACGGAAAATACACCACTCGAGACTAGATTTTTTAACTATTTTTTCTGCGTCTCCCTTTGCACGTAGGTAAGCCGTTTCTGCATTTGAACTCGCCCCTACCGCACTCATGTGAATCATCCTTTTCACTCCACATTTCTCTGCCGCACGGACTATATTTTCTGTTCCCTTCCTATGGATTTCATCATGTTTTTTATTTCCCCCTCTCGGCTGATAAAGTGGAGACAATGCCACAAGATTAAATACAATATCCATTCCATCCAAACAATTTTCTACAAATTCATAATCTTCTACATCCCCCTGTTGATGCAAGATACCCCGTGTATAGGGGATTCTTGTGAATCCCCACCCTTCCGTAAATTCGTGATCATTTTTCTTTTTCCCAACGGCAATTACCTCCCGATCTCTCCCCGCCAATTCATGACATAATACTTTCCCAATGAAACCCGTTCCACCAAAGACTACAATTTTCATTATTTACCCACTTATACTTCCTATTCTAATATAATTAGTACCTTTTCAACTCGCTTTTCTCTTTCCAAAAATTTAACCTTTTTCAGAATTAATCAAAACCATGCTAGTCACACTTGAAGGAATAGATGGAAGTGGAAAAACCACCACAATTTCCTCTCTTCAAGAAGTCTATCCCAATGCTGTATACACTCTAGAACCCACTGATTCTTGGTATGGGGATGCAGTACGGAACTCTATCAACGTAAATAATGCGGACCCTCTAGCAGAATTATTTTTGTATATGGCCGATCACGCATATCATCTACAAACCACCGTTATCCCTGCACTTGATGATGGAAAACTAGTCATATCTGATCGATATATCGACTCTAGGTATGCTTACCAGTCTGCTTCTTTAGACGGCATCATCGAAGACCCACTGTCTTATATAGAAAAAATACACCAACCATGGACTATATTGCCAGACCTTACTCTTTATTTCGACATCCCCCCTGAATTAGGGGCCCAAAGGAGCGGATCTACTAACAAATTTGAACAAACTTCTTTCTTGGAAAAGGTCCATGAAAACTATGAAAAAATTATCTCTAAACACCCCCATAGATTCATCCGTATTGATGCTACTTTGCCCCCCAAAGATATGACTCAAATTGCAATCAAAAGTATCGCAAACTCACTATAAAGATAAGTTTAAAATCTAATACCTTCTCTCTTCATTCATGACCGCAATTCTCGATCATATAGGACTAAACGTATCCGACCTAGAACTATCTCTTAATTTCTATTGTACCCATTTCGGATTTTCAGAACAAAAACGGTTTAAAGCCAGTGATTCCCAAGATGGACTTCTTGGTCTAACTGGAGTCAATGCTCAAATAGCTTTCTTAGAAAACGACGTCGTAAGACTCGAGTTAAAAGAATATTCTAGCCCACCAAACACTAATGTGCACTCTTCTTCTTCGATACATGACACCGGACTTATACATTTATGTTTCCAAGTCGAAGACATAGATGATTGGTACTCCAAACTTTCCGATGATATCGAATTTATAAGTCCTCCCCTCTATGTAGATAGTGGTTCAAAAATAGCAAATTTACACGATCCAGACGGAAATATAATCGAATTAATCGAACGACCATAGCACCGTTTAATCAGTTATAATCATCACGCAGTACTTGATCTTATGAATACGATCGATTTAGATCTTGTTGAAACCACTCCAGAGGAACTTCATTTCCAAGTCCATTTTCTACACTACGACGATGAACTAGGTCGCAAATAGCAGCAAATTGGATGCCAGTGGACCGATTATGAAAGTAGACCGATTCCTCTTTTTTATTTCTCCCCATCGAAGCATTTTGAATGATTTCACTCAACGTAACGTATTCTTTCATTTCAAATCCACTCTTCCCATGGAGTTGTTTATGCTTTTCAAGCAAATCTTTCTGTCCAACAACATAATCTTCCGACGCAAGATATCCTTCTCTGGTCGTCCCTACTATCTTGTCAAACATAGACTCAGCTTCAGGCGAAACCTCATTACTCTTAGTATCTACTAGAAACATCCCCTCTGATACAAAATCTTCTGTAAACACGGGTGCACCAGCATTTGTGCATGTTGCCACTATGTCTGTATTTTCTACCGCTTTTTTCGGTGAGGAAACAGGTATCACATCTATACCAAGGCGAGAACCCATTTCTTCCGCAAATCTTTCTCTGTGACTACTTGTAGGCGAGTAAACTTTCACCCGATTCAGTTCTCTTACAACCGAAAATGATTCTAAATACGCCCTCGCCATGCCGCCCGAACCAATCATTCCAACCGTATCCGCATCCTTTTTAGAGAGATATTTACAAGCCACACCCGCCGTAGCACCAACTCTTGCATGCTGCAACGCCTCATCATTTAATAATCCTATTATTTCACCACTCGTGGAATCAAAAAGTAAAACAAATCCCATTGATTTTCCTTCTTCCACATTATACTGCGTCTCTCTCAACTTACCTTCTTTATCCCTTCTCCAACTATACACATCTGATACAAAACGAAATGCTAGTCTTGGAGGATCTAAAGTCGCACCTATAAGTGAATGCCACCAATAATAATCCAATTCACCTTTCCCCACCACTGGCGAAAGTATGTCAGTTCTAGGTTGAAAAGCCGCATCCCCTCTACCTAATTCAACAAATGCTTTTTCTATCACTTCCACCGCATCTGCAATACTCAAAACTTTTTCAGCAGTTTCGTTATCGATAAGAATTGCCATTCTGTATACTAACTATTAAACGTACAGAAAAAGAGTTTTGGTCTTTGTTTTCCACCCCTTATCAAATCACAATTCATATTTTCTCAAGCTGCTTCAAAAACACCATGGCATTTTTGGATCTACGAGAATGGATCGGAGCTGTAGATGCACTCGGTGATTTAAAGAAGGTCTCTGGTGCAAACATCGAAGAAGATATTGGCGCGATCAGCGATGTATATCAGAGCAACCCCGGATCTGAAGCGGTACTTTTCGACGACATTCCTGGATACCCCTCAGGCTATCGGGTACTTTCTTGTCTACTTAGTTCTCCTGCCCGGATAGCATTGACATTTGGATTCAATCCAAACTATACTCTGAAAGAAACCACAAAAGGAATTCAGAATAAACTCAAAAATCGAGCCGAACTTCCCCCAAAAGTAGTAAAAAGTGGTCCTATATTGGAAAATATTCAAGAAGGAAAAGACGTAGATGTGACTACTTTTCCCTCTCCATTATGGCATGAAAAAGATGGTGGAAAGTACATAGGAACTGCAGATCTTGTCATCACCCAAGATCCCGACACCGGCTGGGTGAATGTAGGCACTTACCGCTCTATGATTCATACTAAAAATGAAGTAGGCATGCTCGCTTCTCGTGGTAAACATGGCCGGGAACACATGGAAAAGTACCACGACCGCGGTGAACCTTGTCCCATTGCAATCGTTTGCGGCGTAAACCCTGAATTATATTGGGCTTCTTCTGTAGAAATACCTCATGGGGTCTGCGAATATGACTTTGTGGGGTGGTGGCGTGGAAAACCAGTAGAAGTCATAAAGAGTCAACTAACTGGGCTTCTCATTCCTGCAAACGCCGAAATAGTACTTGAGGGATATATCCCCCCCAATAAAACTCGATTAGAAGGTCCTTATGGGGAATTTCTTGGATATTACGCTGGGGGCGAAAAAGAAGAAATGGTAGTTGATGTAGAACGAATTTACTATCGAAACAATCCCATATTAACTGGTTCCCCCTCTGCAAAACCCCCTGCAGAAGAAACCTATTTCAGGTGTCCAATTCGATCCGCAAACATAGCAAATGCCCTAGAAGAATTAGGCGTACCCGGAATCAAAGATGTATGGTGCGATCCTGCTGGAGCAACCCGATTATGGGTCATAGTTTCTATAAAACAAGAGTACGCGGGCCATGCAAAACAAGTAGGACAATTGGTCAGCCAGATGCCACAAAACGTATTCTTGGGAAAATACATAATAGTCGTCGATGACGATGTCGACGTTTTCGATAGGGCAGATGTTATCTGGGCTCTTGGGACTCGCGTCCACCCACCTCGTGACATTCATATAGAAGACTACACTTTGGGCGCAAGCTACGACCCCATACCTTATGATTATATCTACCCCGGTGGCAGAGGGTCCCCCGAAAAAGGATACTATAATGCCCGAGTTGTTATTGATGCAACAAAACTTTATGAAGCCCGAGACGAATACCCCGAAGTCGTCCGAGTTAGCCCCGAATTACGCGAGAAAGTTTCTAAAAAATTCCCTGGTCTCTTCGACAATTTGCGATAGTGGGAGGAGCAGTATACAAGCTTTCTGTACAGAACCCAACAACGATTTTACCACTAAATCACGCCATTTCAGGTAAATTCCCCCGAAATCGTCGGGGCGTATATATCCTGCACATGTCGCAAGGAAACCATGACTCAACAAAATGAGACTCCGGCTAGTGCGGATCACAGCACCGCCAACCATCACCCCTATAGTATACTATATTATACACAAGTGAATATCTGACTGGGAGTTCGTCCTCCGCACGCACCCTTTAATATAATCTATATTACACGAGGCTAAGTGTCAGAGTTGGTCTGGGGTGACGGACGGACATCGACCCTTTATTATATTTAATTATACACAAGCAGGATTCGTTCGATTGATTGATTGATTGATATACTATATTATTATCTCAGACGGCCTATCAAGTATCAATCATGGTAAAAGACACTTACACTTACCCAAATGGTGACGAATATGTGGGTGAAATGGAAGATGGTAAGCCCCATGGTCAAGGGACTTACACCACGAGTTTCGGTGACCAATTGGAAGGTATTTGGGAAGAAGGTGAATTTCTATACAAAAATAAAGGCGAGTAATTAATTGATATCGTAACATATACTATATAATTATATCAGGGAGATGGCCAGTGGACTGATAGACTGAGCATTGACCAACCACCATACACGCACTATATTATATTAAAC
>WTZT01000023.1 GCA_009889685.1 Candidatus Hikarchaeia archaeon HikBin4 | reverse complement strand
ACGGGAGTTTCCCCGCCACTATGGCCGCCTTAATGCCGACTTGCGGAATTGAACCGCTTGAAAGAATGCAAGTAAATAGCATTCTCAAACTCATCGAGTTAGCTTGGCCAGTGTCGGTTTTGTATTATATATAACGCACAACCCAATTAGCGACTGGACCTATACGATAATTCTGGATAGATCATAAATGTTGGCTTCGTCCGATTAGTATTCGCGGGCTAAACACCTCGTTGCCTTGGTGCGTACACCCCAAATCTATCAATCCTGTCTTTTACAGGTGGACTCAAATGGTGTCTCTTTTCCAGGTGAGTTTCGAGCTTAGATGCGTTCAGCTCTTACCCCTTGGTGCGTAGCTGCCCGGCACTTGCTCTTTCGAACAACCGGTACACCAGTGGCACCCATCCACAGTTCCTCTCGTACTATGTGGACGTTCCCGTCAGACACCTCACACCCCCAATAGATAGCAGCCGACCTGTCTCACGACGGTCTAAACCCAGCTCACGACCTCCTTTAATTGGCGAACAACCACACCCTTGCCCGCTTCTGCACGGGCAGGTTGGAGGGAACCGACATCGAAGTAGCAAGCCACCGGGTCGATATGTGCTCTTGCCGGTGACGACTCAGTTATCCCTAAGGTAGCTTTTCTGTCATCTATGGCCCGCATCGATCGGGCACACAGGTTCGCTAGACCGCGCTTTCGCGTCAGCGTTCCTTGTTATGGAGAACACTGTCAGGCCACCTTTTGCTCTTGCGCTCTTCTCCGCATTTCTGACACGGATGAGGTGACCTTAGGGCGCTCTCGATATCTTTTCGAGAGCGTACCGCCCCAGTCAAACTGCCCAGCTACCGTTGTCCTCTAAAAGAGTGAGGGACACGCTCAACGACGGGTAGTATTTCACTGATGTCTCGGCGACGCGCTAGCGCGCGCACCTGTGTAATGACTCCTACCTATTCTACACATCGTCGATCATGCCCCAGCGGCAGCCTGCAGTAAAGCTCTATAGGGTCTTCGCTTCCCCTTGGGGGTCTCCAGACTACGCACTGGAAAGTACGGTTCACCGGGCCCAACGTTGGGACAGTGGAGCTCTCGTTGATCCATTCATGCAAGCCGCTAATTAAGCGGCAAGGTACTACGCTACCTTAAGAGGGTCATAGTTACCCCCGCCGTTGACAGGTCCTTCGTTCCGTTGAACCGGAGTTTCAGATACCTGCACTGGGCAGGATTCAGTGACCGTACGAGTCCTTTCGGATTTGCGGTCACCTGTGTTGTTACTAGACAGTCGGAGCTCCCTAGTCACTGCGACCTGCTCCTTCTCGGAGCAGGCATCCCTTATTGCGAACGTACGGGACTAATTTGCCGAATTCCCTAACGTCGGTTATTCCCGACAGGCCTTGGCTTTCTCTGCCTGGGCACCTGTTTCGGTTCTGAGTACGGACATTATACTTGCCTTTTCACGGGCTCTAGGTTGAAGTGAGTTTCCCTATCCCGACATTCACCCGCTTCGTGCCATTACGGCTTCCACGGATTTCGACGGTTCGACCGGGCGATGGCCCGGCTCACTCTGCCCCAAAGCGTCAGCTTTTAATGTATAATGGCATTGGAATATTAACCAATTTCCCAATTTGTCTTACTCGAGTTACGATAAGACTTAGGACCGGCTAACCCTCAGCTGATAAACATTGCTGAGGAACCCTTACCCTTTCGGCCATCAAGATTCTCACCCGACTAACGCTGCTACTACGGCCAGGATTTTCATTTCCGAACGGTCCACACGAGCTCTCGCCCGTGCTTCCACCCGAACGGAACGCCGACCTACACGATCACCTGTTAAGGTGCGGCTGGGTCTCGGGGGTGGGCTTTAGCCCCGATCATTTTCAGCGCCTCGAATCTTGGCCGGTAAGCTGTTACGCTTTTCTTAGAGGATTGCTGCTTCTAAGCTTACCTCCCGGCTGTCTTGGACCCGAGACTACTTTTTAGTTGCACTTAGCCCACACTTTGGGACCTTAACCCAGCTCTGGGTTCTCACCCTCACGGTATACAAGCTTACCCCGTATACCGGACTCCCCACGTCTACGGCGTCTGTAGGTTCGGAGTTTGACAGGGAGGTCGACACCTTTCGATGTCGAGTCTCCCAATCAGTCGCTCTACCCCACAGACTACCTCAATGGAGGTCATGCTACGACATGTTTCGGTCGGAACCAGCTGTCTCCGGGCTCGATGGGCCTTTCACCCCTACACGTGGGTCACGGGAATGCATTGTAAGGCAATACCCCTAACAGGCCTCCACGCAGCTTTCGCCACGTTTCACCTTGCCCACGCGTAGATCGCCCGGTTCCGGGTCGTATCCAATCGACTCCCCGCCCTTGTAGACGGCGTCCCTCGCTCGAAAGCTGCGGACATGTTGGTTTCCCTATGCCTTCCCCGATAATCAGGTTAAGCTCGCCGAATAGATACACTCCCTGGCTCATTTTTCAAAACGCACGACAGGACACCGGCTCCTTTATGACTCCTACTACAAGGTCGCCCTTGATTCGTTCGTCGTAAGGCCTTTTGCGCCCCACCGCTCTATCGCCACTTGATTTCAGGTCCTATTTCACCCCCCTTCTGAGGGTTCTTTTCAGTATTCGCTCACGCTACTTATTCGCTATCGGTCTCGAGACGTATTTAGTCTTGGCAGATCGATGCCTGCCGTATTCACGAGGGATTTCCAACCCCCGCTATTCAGGTTCTGACACACACTATACTAATCAAAGTTACGGGGCTTTCACCCTGTGTCACGCTCCGTTCCAGGAGACTTCACGTTGAAGTTCTAGTGTTGATAGTCAGTCCATACACCACATTGCCCGAAGGCTTCGGTTTAGACTGTGTCGTTTTCACTCGCCGTTACTAACGACATCCCTGTTGGTTTCTTTTCCTGTCGGTACTAAGATGTTTCAGTTCCCGACGTTCCCTATTGCGCGAAGCAATTGTGTAGAGATTCTCATTCGGACATCCCGGGTTCTTAGCCTCCATGCGGCTCCCCCGGGCTTATCGCAGCTTGGCACGTCCATTCATCGGCGCTCGAGCCGAACCATTCACCAAGTGGCATTGTAGCCACGTTATAGATACTATCTGTACTTATCGTACAGATCCAGTTTTCGCCTGGGTGAGCCCAAGAATAGAACTTTATTTAAATTCCGTTCTTGGACTCTGGCTCTCACCACGACCCTAAAAGGGGAAGCGGGTGAGAGCCATGTGCGTATAAATGATCTTCATAGAATCGTCCGTAGTGTGAAGTGGACGTACTCAGATCCTTCCTACTCTCGATTTCACGGAGTAGTGCATGTGTTTGCCGTGATTGAAATTGAACATCATGTGAAATTCAACTTTCTTCGACATGGACCCACTGGGATTCGAACCCAGGGCTTCTGCCTTGCAAAGGCAGCACTCTACCGCTGAGTTATGGGCCCACCCTTCATTCTGAAAGAAGGGACGCATAAAATAATAGACAGTTCCTGTAGTGCCCGATCAGCTCCCCTATATCTTGTGGGCCAGGCATATAACCTGGTCCCGTTCAATAGGAGGTGATCCAGCCGCAGATTCCCCTACGGCTACCTTGTTACGACTTAAGCCCCCTTACGAAGTCCAGATTCGACCGCCTAAAGGCGGCCTCATCCAAGCCTCACTCGGGTGCTTTGACGGGCGGTGTGTGCAAGGAGCAGGGACGTATTCACCGCGCCCTATTGAGACGCGATTACTACCGAATCCAGCTTCATGAGGGCGAGTTTCAGCCCTCAATCCGAACTAAGACCGGGTTTAAGAGATTGGCTTCCCCTCTCGGGGTTGCATCCCATTGTCCCGGCCATTGTAGCCCGCGTGTAGCCCAGTACATTCGGGGCATACTGACCTACCGTTGCCCATTCCTTCCTCCGCCTTAACGACGGCAGTCTCTCTAATGTACCCAGCCATCACATGGATGCTGCTGGCAATTAGAGATGTGGGTCTCGCTCGTTGCCTGACTTAACAGGACGCCTCACGGTACGAGCTGACGGCGGCCATGCACCTCCTCTCAAGAACTCGAGTAAAGTCATTAACTTGACTGTCACTGCAATTGTCGGTACTGGTGAGATTTCCGGCGTTGAGTCCAATTAAACCGCAGGCTCCTCCGGTTGTAGTGCTCCCCCGCCAATTCCTTTAAGTTTCATCCTTGCGGACGTACTTCCCAGGCGGCTCGCTTCACGGCTTCCCTACGGCACAGCAAAAGCACGTAGCTTTCGCAACACCTAGCGAGCATCGTTTACGGCTAGGACTACCCGGGTATCTAATCCGGTTCGAGACCCTAGCTTTCGTCCCTGACCGTCGGGTCCGTTCTTCTGAGGCGCTTTCGCCACCGGCGGTCCGTCTAGGATTACAGGATTTCACTCCTACCCTAGACGTACCCCTCAGATCTCCCGGCCCCAAGTCGAACAGTTTCCCTCGAGAGCCCACTCGTTGAGCGAGTGGATTTACCGAAGGACTTGTTCGACCGGCTACGGACGCTTTAGGCCCAATAATAGTGATCATCACTCGAGCTGCCGGTATTACCGCGGCGGCTGGCACCGGTCTTGCCCAGCCCTTATTCGTGTATCTTCTTACGATATACAAAAGCGAGGACGTTATGCCCTCGCACTCGGGGTCCCCTTATCGCGCTTTCGCGCATTGTAAAGTTTTCGCGCCTGCTGCGCCCCATAGGGCCTGGAATCTTGTCTCAGATTCCATCTCCGGGCTCTGGCTCTCACCACCCGTACCGATTATCGGCACGGTGGGCCGTTACCCCACCGTCTACCTAATCGGCCGCAGTCACATCCTATGGCACCGGAGCATTTCGTACTCACTGCATTCCAGCGTAGGAGTACTATCTGTTATTACCCTCAGTTTTCCGAGGTTATCACAGTCCATAGGGTAGTTTATCTACGTGTTACTGAGCTATTCGCCACGGGTCTTAACCCGTTCGACTAGCATGGCTAAATCGGACCCCGATAGCAATGACCTCTGGCAGGATCAACCAGAATTCCCAGACAATTAGTCTGGGTTGACGAACACTGTGTTGTGTCCTCCATTTTTTTGAAAGTTGATATATTCAGAGGAACTGATCGGGATTCACCGAAACTGTCTAAGTGGGAGAAAAAATATCTCCCAAGTTTCGTATTATGCGTTAACATCAGATCTTGTCTGTACGGAATACCGCAGGGGCAAGATCCTCACCTCGTTTTGCTTCTTATGACGAAGCTCGGACCTATTATCTCAATTGGGTGATATTAAACCCACCGGATCTCCCTCATGCATTATGTGTGAGAATGACTAACAACGTTAGAAGATTGAAAGATGGGACTACTTATGAAAATAAAACGTAAAAAAGATCTTTAATGAAGATCTTAGTCGATGCGTTCGATGCCTTTTTTAGAAACGTTTGCTTCTTTTAATTTATTAGGCATCCAACTAGGAGAATCGGGCGGGGCAGTGGTCATCCATGCCCATGCATCGTAAATATGCACTTTGTTTGTTCCCCGTTCTCTCATCCTTATTTCTACGCGTTTAGCGCCTGCTTCGTTGTCACCAACATCGTCGAGTCTTCGGGCAGCTTTAAGGGCTGCTTGTCTTGGTGTGTTGCCGCTAAATACACTTGATTCGTTTCCTGCTCTGTCTTGAAGAGCGAAATTTCGCTTTCCATCTTCACGTACCATGGTTTGATTCCACCATGAGGACGGTGAAGAGGGCAGGTTATAAATATATCGGAAAATCTGGCCACAGATCGACCACATCTTTATATAGTAGGCCTTGTAAGGAGGTGTTTTTTGATTTTTTTGACGCAAAAGTCAAAATATTACGCTAAAATGGGGTTTTGAGGGGTTAATTGAGAGGATTAAATGAAAGAGTTGAGTGGTAACTCAAATGCTGAAACGGGGAGTTCGATTCCATGTAGGTTGAGGACCTCAGGGTGTATTTCTCCAAGAATTCCTTTAGGTTCTCCATCGATGACGATAGAGGCAGTTCTGCCCTCGATGAAAGTGGGGTGAGAGATAGGAAGAGTTTCGAGTCTTTTATTGAATCTTTGGCAAAGGACTTGTAATTTTGATTTGGATTCTTCGTAAGAGGCTTGAGAATGTGTGATAGTAGCTGCTATGGCGTAATTTTCTCCCACCCTCGTGTCCTTCGTGGGGTCTACCTTTGCTGTGAACCCGATCTCAATTAGATTTTGGGGATACGCCCGGTGAGTGTTGTTTTCTAGTACCATTAAAAGTGAAGGAAGTACCCATGTCCGGATGATCGTGTACTCTGCAGAATAGGGTTCAAGTATCTCAACTGGATCGTGAGATCCATATGCCTCTATACCGTCTTTCAATTTCATTTTAGAGAAATTCTCAGTTTTGTTTGTTAAATTGAAATTAAGTAAATCTTCAAATCCGATTCCAATTAGGACCTGCCGTATAGCTCGTTCTAAACTTGAATTTGCAGTTCTCCCTCCTATCGTTGCTACCGCGGGATAACGTGGTTTGAGTTTATGGAAACCATGAGTCCTACCGATATCATCAATTATGTCAAGGGGGTGAAGAACATCAACTCGGTATGGAGGTATAGTGACTCTATATTGAGATTCTTGAGGGGGGATATCGCCGCGATAGGGGGGTACGATGATTTTGCCATCTAATCCAGAACGTTCGAGTAGGTCAATTACATCATTGGGAGAAAGGCGGATGCCGAGAACTTGTTCTATCCTAGCATGATCAACGTTTTTAGTATCAAGAGAGAAATCTGGTTTTCGGACTGTGCTATCAGGCGTTTGAATATTGATCTCCTCAAGAGTTGCCCCGTGGGCTTCTAAAGCATAACAAATAATGTTAAGCATTCGGTCGATGGTCCATTGATCGGTGCCAGTTAGTTCAATAAGTAAATCTCTAGAATCAATGGTTACTTCGGTGCGAGCACTGTTGATTATGGGAGGTAATGAGAATAATCCAAGATCATCAAAAAAGGCGGGGAATTGTTGATCGCCATCTACAAGTTTTGTGTACTTTTTGCCAGTTGGGTGAGATTCAAGTACCTGCTCAGGGGTTAATTCTTCTTTGAGTCCTAGAGGGACAAAAGATGGTTCTGAAGGAACAGTTCCTCTATACGAGATAGAAGACATCCCATCTAAGGTTTCAGTGGTTTTGATCATAGAAAGATCGTGTATACCAATAGATCCTTTTGCCCTATCCCTACCGATTGTGTCGTGAAGTTTCTCTTGTAATTGGATAAGAGATTTCAAAATAGAATCATCTAGTTTGATTCCACGAACGATGGCACCAGTGACATAGGGGCGTTTGTGGAGAATGGGATGGCGTAAGAAAATGGTCCAAGTGGGGGGATTGAGCCGGGGAATGAAAACTCCCCGATCTTGACCATAGTAATATCTCAAAGATCGTGCAATTCCTTCAGTTGAGAGCCGATCTAGTCTGTCGGGTGCGAACTCTAATTGGAAATTTCCATCTTCGTCTTCCCCACCGAATTCAAGACCCAAATTAAATAGATCTTCTTTTAATTTTTCATTAGTAGCATCCACACCAGTCATTTTTCTTAAAAGATTTGGGTGGAGAATTACAACGGGCATTAGTAAGATACCCCCGTGGATCGTAATAATTGTAAATCACAGAGGGTTCCGTGAACATCTCGTATATCTTCGAAGCCATACATTAGCATTAGGAGTCGCTCGAGGGCCAACCCCCATGCCATGACGTCACAGGTAACTCCGAGGGGGCGTAAGACCTCGTCTCGGAAAAGACCGGAGTTCCCTATTTCGATTAGTTTTCCTGTTCGAGGGTGTTTTCCAAAAAGTTCGAAGCTTGGTTCAGTGTAGGGATTGTAATGGGGTTTAAATTTGAGATTGGTTATTCCAAATTGGCGGTAAAATTCTGTGAAAGTGCCCATAAGATCCCTAACCGATAAATTTTCTGCCATGACCCACCCTTCAATTTGGAAAAATTCAAGTAAATGAGTAGGATCTAACGTGTCGTTTCTGTAGACTTTTTCCACAGAGAAAAATCTTTGAGGGGGTTCGAGAGGGCCTATTGCTTGTCCTGAGAGATATCGCATGGATAGAGAAGTTGTATGGCCACGGAGATCGACTCTAAGTGCAACATCTTCCGACCAGGGGGAATGGTAACCGTCTCCATCGGTTCCAACGCCATCGAGGTGAGCGCTTTGTACTTTTTTGACTAGATCGGGAGGTAAATTTTGTGCAGGAGATACAGAAAGTGCAAATTGATCCCAATGAGTTCTTGCGGGGTGGTCTTGCGGCATGAACAAACAATCATTGATCCAAAATTCTGAGTCGGCATGGGGACCTTCCATTTCTTGGAATCCCATGCTGACTAGTGTGTCTTTGACTTTCTCGGCGGTTTCACGAAGGAGGTGTACTCGTCCTCCTATGTAAGGTGCTGCTTCGGCCTCGACGTTATATGTTGCATATTCTAGGTGTTCCCAATTGCCTTGGGACAGCATCTGAGGCGTAAGGCTATTTATGCTTTCAGATATTTGCACGCCTTTTTTGCGCTCTGAGGCTCCTTTTTTAGTTAAAATTATAGATCGTTTCGTGAGTTGGTTGATGTTTATCAACCCCCGCGATTCGAGTCTTGCTATTACTGATTGGTCAATTTCTGTGCCCTGATTAATGGATGTAAGAGCAACTTGTTCGGGATCTGATTGAGTGTCAAAGTCACGAGAAGATACTATTTTTCCTTGATTGATTGTGCCATAATCTTTTCTGGCATAATTTGATAGTG
>WTZT01000022.1 GCA_009889685.1 Candidatus Hikarchaeia archaeon HikBin4 | reverse complement strand
AAAATCTGTTATTTTGGCAGCTGTAATGACAGGAAGTCCAATTGCAATCGCATTCCGATAAAATATTCTTGAAAACGATTCAGCAACAACTACTGATATTCCTGCCAATTGCATCGCTATAGGTGCACTTTCTCTGCTACTCCCCGACCCAAAATTTTTCCCAGCTACAACAATATCCCCTTCTGCAATCTCATTTGAAAACCCCGGTCTCACTGGATCAAAAACATACTTATAATCTATAGTTGATCCATGGGTGTAATCTGTAGGGAGTATTACATCTGTACTTATATCTTCTCCAAATATGTATGCAATCCCCCTCATAATTCTCTCCGTGGATCTGTAATCAAACCTGTAATTGCAGATGTAGCTGCAGTAGCAACACTTGACAAATATATCTCCGATTCATAACTTCCCATTCTGCCACGGAAATTTCGATTCATGGCAGCAAGACACACTTCTCCCTTTCCAATAACCCCCATCCCTCTACCTATACAAGCACCACATGTGGAATTTGTCACAACCGCCCCTGCATCTATAAGGACCTCCACGATTCCTTCTTTTAGAGCTCTAGCATATATGGCTCTTGAAGCTGGAGTAACGATCAAACGAGTATTTTTGGCAACTTTGTTTCCATTTAGAATCTCTGCCGCTATTCTGAGATCTTCGAATTTCCCATTAGTACATGAACCAATAAACACTTGATCCAATTCGACATTTTCAACCTCACTTACTCCTACTACATTTCCAACCTTATGGGGGGTGGAAATCTTTGGTTCCATTTCTCCCACATCCATTTTATGCACCTCTATATACTCTGCATTCCCATCAGCGTACTCTGGTTTGTATGGGATGTCAGTCCGCTTATCAATATATTCTATGACTTTGGAATCTGTCGGAGTAAACCCAAATTTAGCCCCTAGTTCAATAGACATATTGGGAAACATGAATCTATCATCTAGCCCCATCAAATCAATAGGAACTCCTGTATACTCTATTGATTTGTATTGGCCAAAGTCAGTTCCAAACTCCCCTGCAATATGAAGGATCAAATCTTTTGCCCCCACCCCTTTCGAAAATTCTCCGCTGAATTCAAATTTAATTGTTTCTGGAACTCTTAACCACGTTTCTCCTGTGGCAAGAACATATGCCATGTCCGTATACCCCAAACCAGTCCCAGCTGCACCAAAAGTCCCATGACTAGTTGTGTGTGAGTCTGTACCAACTACTAATTCTCCAGGGCGAATATGTCCATATTCTGGTAGTACATTATGAGAAATTCCAGAACCCACATCGTAAAAATTTTCAATGCCAACATCCTTTATGAATTTCCTGATGGAAACTTTACTATCTGCATCTGCAACGTGATGCGATGGGGCTATGTGATCCATTACACACACTATTTTTGATGGATCCCATACCTCTTTCACTCCCATCTCTTCAAAATATTTAATTATACTCGGTGTGCCCATGTCATGGGCCATGGCCATATCAACTTTACAAATTATATGATCTCCTGGCCAAACTTCGTCCAAACCAGCTGACTTGGCAAGTATCTTTTCAGCGGTTGTATGGCCGTTCATATATTTTATAAGACATATCTCATAAAATAATTTTGGAATGTGATGTCACTCACAAATCAAGGTTTTATCTATTAATGGGCCAGAACCTATTCAATTGTCATGGCCTTTCCCGTAAGCAACATATGCTATTATGGCTGCAGATATTCCTAAGACAATCACCAATCCAAAAAAAGCAATATCATAACTAAATTTCTCTGCTACAAACCCTATGTACGCTGGGCCCAATGCCCCTATCCCTGTCGCAGTCGTTTTAGCAGCCCCCAAATCACCTCCTCTATTTTTATCATCGATCATGTCTAGCATTAATGATTCTATGACCGGAGGCTGTGCCTTATAACCTATGGAAAATGCTATCACAGCTATCATAATGTATACCGGAGTTGGTGCAATAACTAACCAAATCATTGCGAATACTGATAGTAATAATCCCCCCAAAGCAACTTTTGGCCTTTCAAATTTATCTGAGATTTCACCTGCAACCGGTTTAATAATGATCCCTACTGCAAACAAAAAAGAAAACACAATCGTAGCTAGTTCTGGAGAGAACCCCTTTGCATATTGTAAATATAGTGGTAGAAACATAAGCACACTCAACGTAGCAAACCACAACATTGAGTACGACATTATCAATAAAAATAGACGTTTATTTCCAAAAATTCGCCTCGCAGTATCTCCAATATCTAATGAAACCTTCTTGATTACATATTTTTCTTTGGACCAGCTATTGTATGCGATACCCACGAGAATCAGGCCTATAAATAGTGGGACTAGGGCAAATCTCCATGAAATCATAAGAATCACTATCACCATAAATGCTAAACCCGCCCCAATTAATCCACCTAGCTCCGTACCAATGAACAAAATTCCAAGAGCCCGTCCTTTTTTTTCTCCAAACAAATCCGCAATTCTTGCCCTAGTGGGGATGGAAAAAGTGGAGCGCCCAAATCCTAAAATTATTACTCCTGCTAAAAATGCCGCATACGTTGGGCGAACGCCTATAAAAATAAGGCCTAATATCGTCATGACCATTCCTGGAACTATCAAAGTAACTCTAGTTAGTTGGTCTGAAAATTTTCCTCCTGGATACATCCCCAAAGCATACGCAATATTCAACAGGGTCATGGCGACTCCAGCTTGGAAGACTGTTATCGACAAATCCTCTATTATGTTCGGAAGCATCGGCGGAAGTACAAACTGAGTCGCCTGAACTAATCCCCATCCAATAGTGGCTATTATAAGTATTTTATTTCTATGCTCAAACATTTTAAAAGTGCGATAATTCTATCGTTTCTGCTATGATTTATTCTTCTGTATCTTCTTCGATTATTAGTTCTAGCGACTTTTCTCCAATACCACTTTCCTGTCCATTTTCGAACTTAATGTTATAATTACTAGATCCAAACATAGTCTCCATGATCCCATTTATTGTCCCGATTTCACCATCGTACTTACTATGTACATCGTGCAAGATCACTCTATCTCCCTCTTTCAATACCATATCTTTGATAGTTACCGTTTCCTACTATTAATCAATTGTTGTATTTACTTTATGATAGGTGTTGGGTAACATCCTCAATATGCGTCCCACAATATTCACAACTAATCACTTCATCTTTCACATTGAATTTAGATTCTATTGGTTCCTTAGCATTGGTGATGCAATTTCTGTTTGGACAGTTCAATACTCCTACTACATACTCCGGACGCTGCACTCTATGTTTCAGCGAAACCTCATAATTTGATATAATATTTATTGTAACATTTGGAGATATGAGGGATAGGACGTCCAATTCGTCTTGATTCAATTCTCTATTCTGAATTTTTACAATATCTTTACTCCCCACTGTACTACTACTAAAGTTCATAACGACACTAACCGATTCTTCATCCGATCCATCTATCCCTAAAAGAGCTAACACATTTAGACACTGTCCCGCTTTTATATGGTCAATAACCGTCCCATTTTCAATTTTACTTATGTGAAGCTCTTTATCAGTCATGATTTCAACATTAGGTCTAATAATGCCATTCGAACTGCTACTCCATTGTGAGCCTGCTCGATATATATTGCATGTTTCGTCTCGTCAATTTCTGGTGAAATCTCCTCCATTCTAGGGAGTGGGTGCATTATTTTCAAATGTTTCGGAGCGTTTTCCAAAGTTTTTTTGTTTATTCGATATTGGCCCGAAACCTTCCTATATTCTTCCTCATCTGGAAACCTTTCACGTTGAATTCGAGTGACATATAGTATGTCCAAAGTGCTTAAAATATCGTCAAGCTCTGTGTATTCATATATCTCTGTACCTGACTTCTCTAGATCGTATTTAACATTATCTGGTAATTGCAAACCCTTTGGACTGATGAAATTCAATTGAGAGTCAAATTTGGTAATGGCATGAGCTAGAGAATGAACGGTCCTTCCATACTTCAAATCTCCCATGACTCCTATATTCAACCCATCTAGCTTTGCAGATTTTCTGATTGTGTATAAGTCTAACAACGTTTGAGTAGGATGTTGTCCCGCCCCATCCCCTGCATTTATTAAAGGAACGTCTATGAATCCACTAGCCATTTTTGCAGCACCCTCTTTGGGGTGGCGTAGAACTATCGCATCCACATAACCTGCTACCACTCGAACAGTGTCCGCTAGAGTTTCACCCTTGGCCACACTAGAATTTTCCACGGGCCCCATACTAATTGAATCTCCTCCTAATCGTTTAATTGCGGCCTCAAAACTCATCCTCGTACGCGTGCTTGGTTCGTAGAACAACAACCCTATTATTTTTCCAGATTGACTGCCATAATGTGCAGTAGGATTTTTCTCAATTTCTTCAGCGTGATCGAGTACCTCTACGATTTCTTCCCGTGATAACCCCTTGGTAGTGATGAGGCACTCGCGCATCTGCTATTTAGCGAACCCCATTGTATATAAACTTCTCTTCTCTGCTACCTTATTCTTCTTCGACTGCTACTATCTTTTCAAAAATTTCCTTAATTATGACTCTGTCAACTTCCGTTTTCTCAATCAATACATTTGCAATTTGGTTCTTCGTGAACAACCAATTTTGATTAAACGACAACATTGGATCTGACTCTATAAATAGAGTTTTACCATCTTCTTTATTTTCTTCAATTTGAACTTCTAATTCTACTCCTGCATATACCTCTATTAGTGCCTTTGCCTTTTCTATAGGGTCTCCAATAATTTTCTCTATTGTATATTCATATTCAATGTCTTCTCCCGCAAGAGGATGGTTGAAATTAACACGCGCCCTCCCACCCACTATAGTTTCAATTTGCACTTGCTGATTCTCAATTGTCGTTCTAGCTCCTGGGTATTGCTCATCCTTGGGAATTTTATCAATACTAACTGTTTTTACCAATTCAGAGTCATATTCTCCAAAAGCGTCTACGGCAGGAATATGTATAGTTTCTCCATCTCCCACTTCCCTGTCGCGTATAGAATTTTCCACCGCTTTAAATGTATGATTTTCTCCAATTACTATCTTCCTAGGTCCCCACTTTTGTCCTTCTGTGTCGACTTCTTTTTCTTCTGCAACCTTTTCTTTTGTTGTATCGATTAATACTCCACCTTGTTTCGTTCTAGCAGTAAATTCAATCTCTACTATATCTCCATCTCCAATGTCCATAGAATACCCGAGAGCTGTTCTACACATAAATAAATTGATTTGAATTTGAAAGGGAGCAAGATTCTTTGTTTTATTTACCCATTTTAGCTCTTATTTCCAATATTTGGTAGTTCCAGAAGGTACATAAACAATGTAAGCTCTATCTTTGGATTATATGGCAAATCGGAACATACAGATTAGCTCTTTGACTCATTCTTCAACCGAGGACGAATCTATAGAAATTGTAGAGCGAAAAGGCATCGGACATCCTGATTCAATTTGTGATGGAATCGCCGAATCGGTTTCCCGAAGCCTTTGTCAATGTTACCTAGAATCGTTTGGAAAAATACTTCACCACAATACAGACGAAGCACAACTTGTGGCGGGAAATTCGATTAAAAAATTTGGAGGAGGGGAAATCCTCAAGCCCATCGAAATCATCGTAGTTGGTCGCGCCACCACCACTTACCAAGGCGTTTCTATCCCTGTCATTGATATAGCCACAAAAGCCACAAAAGATTATTTACGAGATGTCATTCCTGAATTAAACCTTGAAAACGGGGTTAAACTCAGCGTTAAATTTGGAGAAGGAAGTGGAGCTCTACAAAATATTTTTGGGTCCTTTGGAAATGTTCCTTTATCTAATGATACAAGCTTCGGCGTTGGACACGCACCTTTCTCTGAAACTGAAACTATTGTACTAAACGTCGAACGAGAACTCAATACTAATTTCCACATGGCCCAACCCGCAATTGGACCTGACATTAAGGTGATGGGGTTGCGAGAACATGATAAAATTCAATTGACCATAGCAGCAGCACTGATAGATCGTTATGTTACTGATATGGATCATTACCAAGATATACTTCATCAGATCCACGAAAGTGTCTATGAATTAACACGAAAATACACCGAAAAAGATCTAACCATTTTTGTAAATAGTGCCGATGTTTACGACGACCCTTCTAATATAAATAACATTTATTTAACAGTCACAGGAACTAGTGCAGAACATGGGGACGATGGTTCCGTAGGCCGTGGAAATCGAGCAAATGGACTTATAACTCCTAATAGATCAATGTCTATGGAAGCCACTTCTGGAAAAAATCCTGTGAACCATGTTGGAAAAATATATAATTTACTCTCAAACGATGTTGCAAATAAAATTATAAATTCATTTCCTCCCACTCGAATCAAGGATGTATCTATTCGTGTATTATCTCAGATAAGCGCCCCAATCGATCAACCCCACATTGCAGATATAAAAGTAGTAACTAATGATGGTAATCCTCTAACCGAAGCAGAAAAGTCTCAAATTTTTGATATAGTCGATTATAACCTAGATACTATCCATACCATTACTGATAGGGTCGTTTCTGGTGAGTTACACACCTTCTAGTCTATCTTCAACGCCCCTTTCCCAAAATGATCTACTTAAAAAGTAGCGTGACTATCTCTCTCCATAGTGACTGAAGTACGTTTAATCGGCACAGAACATGTAGATCTATTCGAAACTTTAATGGAATATGAAGTATCTCGAAACGCACTTTCTCCTTATTCTATTATTATCCCATTTGAAAATTCTATAGACCTCACTACCATCAGTCTCGGCGCTGCCGTATCTTTGCTTAATGATTTGAGTTGGTATCTATCACGCTATGTAAAAGAAGCATTGGTCCTCGAACCTAGTATACATAAAAAAGAGTGGCTTTCACGACAACTGGCAACCGCTATCCGAAACGAAGAAATTCGTCCAAGAAATTCAAAAAAATTCCTCAAAATATATTGTCTTTCACGATCCGAAGAAACTTTAAAACTAACACGGCCAATTTTCACTACTCGAGAAGAGTTATTAACCCTTAACCTTCCTCATGCCGATCCAAGTTCTCAAATTATAATCCGATTATTAGATTCAGAATTTTTGATATGACCATTCTATTTAACAAGTGTATTAAAGCACTTGAAGACCTCCTTTAGTCACAATGACTCTCGATACCATGGCCCCTAACCCCGTTTGGAACGCTTCAGATCACCTGAAAACTGTAACTACACTGTCAAAACTAGATGCCAGTTTTGTGTTTAAAATTTGGTGCGACGATGGCTGTAAAGATTGTAGGGCACAATTACCTGACTTTTCCGCGGCCCTGTCTGCCGCAAATATTAATCCCAATTGCATAGAACAATATTCTGTAAATCGGTTACCCGGTGGAAAAAAACAAGGACCTTTGGTAGAAGAATATGGTATCAGTCGCATTCCAACAATCATTTTAGAACAAAAAATAGACGCCTCTTCTTCCTCTCCTTCCTTTCAAGAAATCGCCCGATATGTCGAATTTGCAGAGCTATCTGCTGCGGATTACCTTTCTGAGATGCTCTCAGAACACCTCAGTTCAACTACCTATAGCGAGTAGGTTAAATTATTTAATTCCCAACTCCTACTGTGCCCCCTTTAAAAAACCAACTTGAAATTTCACGCCACCAGCGATTGACACGTTTTCCAACTCTTGGAACTCAGAATTCACTTTGGATGTGGACTTCTTTTAGAAATCCCCTACTAGTAACATTCAATTTCACTATTATCTACTTAGCCAGATATTCTCCTAGTTTGAGAGTAAAAAACTGGCTTTTCCGACGCATAGGTATGACCATCGGGAGTGGAGTTTCTTGGGGTCTAGAATCTACTCCAGATGTATTTTGGCCTGAATTAATAACGATAGGCGACAATACTATTATTGGCTATGGTGCAACAATCCTTTGTCATGAATTCCTCCAAGATGAATGCCGTATTGGGGATGTCATTATTGGCGAGCGTACTATGATCGGAGCGGGTTCAATAATTTTACCAGGAATCCACATTGGAAACAACGTCCAAGTGGGTGCAAATTCTGTCGTAACCAAAGATATTCCCGACGGTTCAATTGTCGCTGGTGTCCCTGCAAAAATATTGCCTACTCTCGATTAATTTTTGTCGCCACACCTTCTCGAAACACACGATCATTAGGTATCATGCATTCTTCGTCTTCTGATTCTATCCGCGTCACGAGCATTGTTATCTCTTGAACAACCCCTTTTGTACTTCCCACTCTTATTTCATCTCCAATAACATACGGTTGTGTAAGAACAAGGTACAGTCCAGCTGCAGTAGATTTTAACATATCTGAAAATGCCACTGAAGAAAATGCCACTATGGATAGTGCATACACTCCTAAAAGAACCACAAGTGCATTTGTAGCAACATCTAGCTGTCCTAGAACTATCAAAACTGAAATATATATCACACTGTATTTTGCGATCTTCGGAATGATCCAAACTTCTGATACTTTTATACTTCTTAAACTCCTCGAAACTACAATCTCTGTCTTGTCTCCTAATACAATTCCTGCTAAAAATATTATTAGAGAAACAAATACAGACGGGAAAATATCTGCAGCAGTGTCCACAATCTGTTGACTATAATTTACGTCTAACAAGGTTAATGCTACCAAAACGGTTCCTCCTATGATCGACCACATACCTATTTTTGAAACCATGACGACAGTAGACGTCCCCATTTTTCCCATTGCCCTTTCCAGAGAAGTCCCTTCTACTGCTTCCGGGATTCCAATTTTTTCGAGTATTTTTTTACTTTTACGAGCAACCACTTGCGCCACGATTGCACCCATTATCAGCAAAAATGAGATTAATACTATCTCCTCCGAAAGGAGTG
>WTZT01000021.1 GCA_009889685.1 Candidatus Hikarchaeia archaeon HikBin4 | reverse complement strand
AAGAATTGTAGCACCGTCATTGGTTACTACGACAGTTCCAGAACTATCCACCAACATTTTATCCATACCTCGCGGACCAAGAGTGGTCCGGATTGCTTCTGCGACGGCCTTACCGGCCGTAATGTTCATAGATTGTGCATCCCTTCCAGAAGTTCTTTGAGAACCTCCTGCGAGCACAATCAGCGGCTGACCGCCTAGCTGCTGAGCCATAATCGTCAATTATATGTTTGCTGTTCTATATATAATTTTCGAAGCAAATGGGCAGGAAAAGTGAGTTATAAAACTACTAAAATGGATTTTTTCCACCGGGTAGGGTCCAAAATTGAACTGTGTTTTGCATAATTTCTCTTGCCCTATCTTGTTGAGAGGGAGTGCCTTTTGTCTGCACTAGACCGCTATAATGGGTAATAGTAGGTTCACTTGCATTGGTAGGTGCTAGCGCTGGTTGTTATTTCACTATGTATGCAGAGGAGGTTACAGAAATTCATCATGTGGGTTCTGTAAGGATGGGACTATTTCTAGTTAAAATTGTTCAAATCTAGAGTTATTTACTTCTTGGCGTTTTCGTTCGAGAAAGCCATAGACTGACCCGTGTCGGGCTCCATCTACGAACATATCTACCGCTGAACGAACTAGATCTACTTGGGAATAAGATCCAATGATGCCTACTGTTGAACCATAAATCACAATTTTTGTATCTGTCAATTCTGCCATGATCGCCCGTGTGCGCCCGTGTTTCCCTATTAGTCTGCTTTTGTGCCTCCTTAAATCGTTTTCATTTCTAGATAGAGGCTTTAAGTCGATTAAATCAAATATCGTTTCGTCATTTTTGAGTAATAACAGAGCTTCCTTGGGAGAGAATCCCCGCCCGATTGCTTTGACTATGTCTGCGGCAGTTAATTCTTCAAAGGGAGATTTTGTGTTTTCTATTTGGACTTGGTGGTTATCAGAATCGACTTTTATAGTGACATTTGCACGAGATTCTATCTTACGCAGGGTTGCACCACCTTCGCCTATGAGGGCTCCAAGTCTATTACCAGGAATCTTCACATACTGCATATTATGGTTTTTTTTTGAAGTGAGTTAAGCCTTGTTTAGGAAGATTTTTGCGTTATATAGTTATATAAAATTTCTTCCGAAGTCTCCACCCCTTTGCGACTGAAAAACTTAGATATATTTTGGCAATCTCGGTGGAGATATTTTGATGCATTTGGGTGATGATGAGTAACTGCTTGTCCGATGTCAATGATACATAATTCCCCGTCGTAGACGAGGATGTTATATTCAGATAGATCACCATGAACTAGTCCAGAAAGGTGCAATTTTCTCATGAAATCTCGAATTATTTGATATGCAAGAAGAGGATTTTCGAGTTCTATGCTCTGTAATTTGGAGGCCACATTGCCTTCAACTCCGATTAGTTCCATGACCAAAACATTCATTTTTACAGCGATAGGTTCAGGGACACGAACGCCACCATCTCTAGCTCTTTTGAGATTGGCAAATTCTTTCCTAGTCCAAGCCAGAACTATATCTCTCTTATCAGACCCAATATCAGAGAATCTAGGGTCTCCTGTGAGATAATCTGTCATTTGTCTAAATGAAGAAGTGTTTATGCGATATATTTTGATGGCTAGCCCTATATTATCCCGCCCATAAGCTTCAAAAACTATTGCTTCTTTTCCCGATGAAATGGGACCCCCAAGTGCAATTATATGCCCATCTTGAACTAATTTATATAATGCTGCATATGTTGAATCGTCGAAAACATTTGCTTCAACTTTGAACTGTTCGGTGTCTTTTATTCTTTTTTTGAATATGGTGAATTTTCTATCATTTTTTCGAGAGAGTTTGTCAAATTCGTCGTCGGCAAAATCGATATTAGTCCAAGTGTCAAGTTCAAAATCTTCTCTTTTTGACGTCATTGCTATAGAATTGTTTTGATATTCACTCTATGGTGCCTTCCCTCCGAAGCCGATCGGCATCATGTCGATCATACCTCCACACTACATCAGCTTTTGAATCTTGCCATTCCCAGGGTTTCACTAAAACAACATCGTTTTGTCGAATCCAAACCCTTTTTCGCATTTTTCCAGGAATTCTAGCTAATCTTTCTACACTGTCTGCGCAGCGAACTTGAATACGATTGGCACCAAGCATATCAGAAACTACAGCGAATACTTCTCCGTCTTTTGGCATCCTAAGTTTTCTCCGTTGGAGCTCTTCTTCGGTGGAATCATTTTTGTTACTCATAACACTACAGTGGGTGGCTGGGTTTTAAGCCATATCCATCTATATTCGTAGACATATTGAGACTAATCCGTTAAGGTCGTCCTGCCTGGTTGAATTAGAGTATCAAGGTAGTGTGCAAGGGTTTTTTTTGCATCCTGAGGGTGGAGATCTCCAGATTCTAGGTCGTTTTGTAGGTCAATATAAGAATGATATAGGATATTTCCACCATGCTTATCTTCTCGTTCTATGGTGATTTGTTGAAATCGAGGAAAAATATGAAATTGGAATATTTGTAACACTGGATTTTCGGGTTTGTTTCCATCTTGGTCTAGGGGTGGATCTGATAAGGGAGGACAAAATGCTTTATTGATTTTTTCATGGATGGATTCTTGAGAATCTTCCATTGAAATTGTAGTACCTACACTAGAGGACATTTTTCCGATTCCGGTTGTTAGATTTGACAAGATGGGGGTGTGAATCATGGGGCAAGGGGTGTATCCTAACTCAGGTAACAACTCTCTAGCGAGTACATGCACTTTTCGTTGGTCAGTGCCTCCGACCGCTAAATCTAGGTCCAGATAATGCATATCGAGTGCTTGCATTATGGGGTATACCGCTTGGCTTACTTTAGGCACATCACCGCTTTGTATTTCGGCCATAGCTCTGTTTGCACGATTGAGAGTAACTAAAGTTCCTAACTTATGCAGGTCGAGTATGTATTCTTTTTCTAATTGAAAATCGGATCCATAAACAAATTCGGTTTGGTCTTCTTTCAAACCATATGCTATGAATTGTTTTCGCATGTTATCTGCAGTGTGTCGTATCTCGTCCAAATATCCTTTTCCATTTAGATATGCGTGCAGATCGGCGAGTAAAACTACGACCTTCATGCCAACTTCTTGAAGATCAATTAGCTTATTTGCAGTTAACATGTGGCCCAAATGGAGAACTCCAGAAGGTTCAAATCCAACATAGACTCGTTTGTCGATGGGAGATTCTGCCAATTTACGGATTTCTGCATCAGTTATGCTTTCAACCACATTCTGGGTGATTTTATCATATATCGTCAAATTAGGTAGAGATTCGTTATGAGGGATATTATACGTTTGTCCTGTACATTCCTATTGGAAAAATTCGGTGGATAGATGTTTGGTTACGAGGTGAGGGAATGTTAAAGTCAAAATAATATCTCTAATTTTTTAATTTGTGTAGGGTATATCGATTTCTAACCCATCATGAGCTAGGGTCAATTCCCCTTTAAATCTATTTTTTGCTTCGTTTAATAAAAGTTTAGAATTTCCACTGAAACGTGAGGATATGTGTGTGAGAACTAGATGGGAAATATCTGCTTCTGTTGCTAGATCTGCTGCCTCTATTGCGGTAGAGTGTCCAGTTAATTCTGCACGTTGTTTGTATTCTTCAGTGAAAGTTGAATCGTGGATTAGTAAGTCGAATCCAGAAACGGCTTCAATAGTGGTTTTTGTTGGTCGAGTGTCCCCGGTATAGGCTATTTTTCGCCCAGGTCTAGGAGGACCAATGACCTGTTCGGGTGAGACTATGGTACCATCTTTTAATGTAATTGAATTTCCCTCATGGAGTATAGAAAAATCGTTCCCCACAGGGACTCCGAGCTCCTCCGCTTTTTCTCTAAAGAATCGCCCTTTACGTTGGGTTTCTATGAGAGCATAACCTGTAGAACTAGTTTTATGGTCTGTTTTGAAAGTTTTAATTTCGTAATCGGGAGTTTTTTTGACTGTTGTATTGGGATGGGTTTCGGAAGTGATTACAAGATATCCCAGTCCAGTACCGCAAAGGGCGACTAAGTTATCTAAATAATTTTTAGTCCCAAGAGGAGTATGAATGAAAAGGGAATCTTCTCTACCATTAAAATCCATTGTTTGTATCAATCCTAGAAGACCAAAGATATGATCCCCATGGATGTGAGTAAGGAATATATCCTGTATTCCAAATCCAGTTCCGTAGTGCATCATTTGTCTCTGAATGCCTTCCCCGGCGTCGAAAAGAAATTTATCTCCATGGATATTAACGAGAATTCCACTCGAGCTTCTTTCGGTTGTTGGAATTGCGCCACTAGTCCCTAGGAAAGTAATTCTTAAGGTCATTTAGAGGTCTTGTGACTCAAAGGAGATACCCGCTTCGAACTAGATTAAACGCGAATGGTAAATCGACCAATTCTTGTTTTTTGAATACCATCAAGATGTAATGGACTCACCGTTATGGATAGATAAATATTCACCTAGTATGGGAGAATTTCCTCAAGAAGAACTCCGTTATATTTTACCAAAGTCTCAAGAGATGCCGATAAATTTTTTATTATATGGTCCAGAGGGTAGTGGTAAAACTTCTGCGGCTAGAATCATTGCAAGAGGAAGTGGGGTTGGAGGAGATCTGATTGAATTTAATATTTCAGATTTGGTTAATAGCTCTAAAAAAGAAATTGTAGAGAATCCACTTTTTTCTGGTTTTATATCATCAAAAAAGGCCCCTAGTGGATCAAAAACTTCACTCATTATTCATTTGATAAAAGAAAGTGCAAGTTACCCGCCTGTTTCAGGGGGTAGGAAAGTTATGATACTTGATAATTTTGAAAGTTCTCAGGGGAATTTTCAGCAGGCTCTTAGACGCATAATAGAACAATATCATCATAATACCCAATTTATTCTCACAACGCGTCAATTATGGAAAGTCATTCCTGCAATCAGATCGCGCTGTTACTCTGTATCAGTGGGGGGAGCTCAAGATTCGGACATGAGAAGAATAATAAGAAATATATTAACTTCAGAGGAGATAGAATTTACAGAAGATGGGATTGAATTCATAGTAGATCGTGCTTCTGGAGACATTAGATCTGCAATTATGTACACACAAGCGGTTGCAGAACGGAAGGGTGAAGTTACTCTCGAAGGGGCAATTGAAATCGTTCGGGATGTGGGGATAGAAGAACCCATTGTAGAACTTGTTGAATGTTCGTTGAGTGGTCGTTTTGCAGATGCGAGGTCTATTCTCGAGAGTTTAATGATAACTAGTGGATACTCGGGGGGAGAATTATTGGAGATTATAAGTAAGGTTGTGAAAGGAAGGAGTGACGTAGATCCGATCGCGTTTGCGCTTGTACTTGGTGAGATTGATTTTAATCTTTCAAAAGAAGCCAATTCAATAATCCATTTGACGCATTTCTTGACAAAATTGGGATCTTTGTGATGAATGAGATAGTCATATTTGTGGTCGTTGTGTTTATTGGATTTGTATTATGGAGTAAAAGAGACCCTAATAGAGAAATTCCAATCACAGGTATTGTAGCGCCGGCAGATGGGAAAGTAAGTGTACTGAGAGAAGAAGTGAATGGGAAAGTAAGAGTTGGAGTGTTCATGAATGTATACGATGTTCACGTTAATCGTGCGCCAATGTCTGGATATGTTAAAGAGATTGAACACACATCAGGTGGATTTGTCCCTGCGTTCTCAAAAGAATCTGACAGAAATGAGAGGGTTAAAATCATATTTACAACTCTAGATCCAATGAGAAAGCTTAAAGAAAAAACGGAAGAAGAATGGGAAGTTGTGTTGATAGCGGGTGCACTGGCACGGCGAATAAAGCTATATATAAAAGTGGGAGATCATATTGAAAGAGGGGAGCGTATTGGTCACATTGAGTTTGGTAGCCGTGTTGATGTTGTATTTCCTAGGGAGAGATATATAGAGGAAGTATTGGTCAAAATTGGGGAAAGAGTTCGGGCAGGGGAATCTATCTTGATGAAAAGTTGAACAGATTACTTATGGAGAATGTGGACATGTCTAGTCAAAGATTTGTGGACTCTTCTTGTGAAGTGATTTTTCAGAACCCAACCAGTTTGTTTGGTTAACTTTTCGAGTGGAAAGTCAGAGATTGCAACTACTTTGGAAGTGAGAAGATATGCTTCTTCAAGGGTGCGTTTTATGAGAACATCTAGTTCATATCCGGCTATTTTTGATTGGCGGCCATAGGGGACATCGAAAAGGATTGAATCGACTTTGACAGAGATGGGTAAATTTGCAGCATCGCCTTGAATAATTACGAAATTTTTAGTAGAGTAATATCGAAGGTTTTGGTTCGCACCAACTACCATTTTTTGTTGTGCATCCATGCCATAAACGGTTGCCCCCATCAATGCGGCTTCTATAAGAATACCGCCAGTACCGCACATGGGATCGAGGACTATGGAATTAGGTCTTGCTCCAGCCAAATTGGCAATTGCCCGTGCCTCGATTGGATCCATACTCCCGGGTTGAAAGAAAGGTTTTTTTGTGGGACTGCGGTCCATATGTCCTTTCAAACTTGTTTTGATCAGGCGCCCGACTATACAGATATCTCCTGAAAAAAGAACTCGGATTTCGTGAGTGGGGTTGTTTAGATCGACAGAGAAACCTTTATTAACAAATATAGTTCCTACTTCTCGTTCTATTTTTTTTGTATCAATGTTCGTGGACTTTCGAATATCTCTAGCTCGAATGGCTATGGTTCCTGGTTGCTCTAAGGTAATAGTGTTTATACAAGGGAGGAGTTCAGACAGAGATGATGAGGTCTGCAATAAGACCGTGCTAACTCGATGGGTATAGCCTAGATGTACGATTCTAAGAGGGAAAATTGTTTTTGCGAGAGCCAATCCAGGTGCGATTACATGGACCCCATTTGCCGCATTTTGAGCCTCTGCTGCGGCAAAATCGTCTTCTTCTCCTGCCAATTCTAGTACATACACAGAAACGATTCGGTTCTGATAAATGATGAGGATATCGATGCCCACGAAATGTGACAAATATAGAATCTTATTCAACTAATCTGTCGATGGTGGTTACCAAGATGCCAGTGGCTCCTTTTTCTTTTAGAGATCCGATTGTATTGAAAACATCTTGTTCAGCTACTACAGCATGGACAACTACCAAAGATCCCTCACTAGTATCTATCACGGTTGGACCAGATAATCCAGGTATAACAGCTGTGATATCTTCTATTTTGTCTCGGGGGGCATTCATCATCAAATATCTCTTGTTTTTAGCAGCAAGTACAGAAGAAAGTGCCCCAGCAATCTTTGTGGTTAAGAGATGGTCTTGTACATCGATTCGGGAGATTAATCTGGCGCTGCTGCTCAGCACCTCTTCGAGGATAACGAGTTGATTGCTGCGAAGAGTTTCTCCAGAGCTAACAATGTCTACAATTGCATCTGCCATGTGGACGTGAGGCGTGAGTTCGGTTGCTCCGCCAACTTTTACTATTTTTATGTCGATGCCTTGATTTTCAAAGAAAGTTTTGGTTATGTTTGGGAACTCCGTTGCGATACGTTTTCCTTGTAATTTTTCGATAGAATCAATTGACTCGTCAGAGTTGATACGGGGATCGATCGAAGCCACCACAAGTTTGCATTTTCCAAAATCCAAATCCAAAATCTCGACTATGTTGTCAAAATTCTTTTCTTGAATTTGGTCGTGTCCGGTGATTCCTATATCTGCTGCACCACTACTAACATACCTAGGAATATCTTCTGATCGGACATAGATAACAGTGGTATCAGGAATGGTTGTATCGGCCCAAAGTTTCCGGTCTTGTTGAGAGTCACTCACTTTGATTCCGGCTCTAGATAATAAATTAGATGCAGGAGTGTGGAGACGGCCTTTATTCGGTAACGCGATTCTCATAAGTATATCTAATGTAATCTATGAGAAACACTCTTTCGGTATATCGAGATCATATCGTAGGAACTAATGTCCTCTATTTCAAAGAGAATATATGAATACCCTAAGTGTCACAGGAGGCAGGGTCTTGCGAGGAGACTTGACACTAGAATTTTCAGATGTGCTCATTGACGTCGAAAAAGGAGTAATTTTGGAAGTGGGAAAGTCACTCCAAGGTGATGAAGAAATTGATGCTAGAGGGGGATTGGTCATTCCGGGTTTGGTAAATGCACATACCCACATAGCCATGACACTTTTACGGGGTTATTCGGATGATAAACCACTCGATAAATGGTTGAAAGAGGACATATGGCCTATTGAATCTCATTTGACGCCCGAAGATGTTTATATAGGATCCCAATTGGCTTTGGTAGAATTAATTAAATCTGGTACGACTACTTTTTGTGACATGTATTTCCACATGTCAGAAGTAGCAAGAGCTACTGATAATTCGGGGATGCGTGCTGTATTGGGACAGGGTGTGGTGACGGTTGGTAAAAAAAAGAATGATGCTTATTCTGATGCTGAAAAAGGGCTAGAATTTGCTGAAGAGTATAATGGCTTTGCAGATGGCAGAATTAAGACAGCGTTTATGCCTCATAGTATAAATACAGTTGATTTAGAATATTTTGAAGAACACATCCCTCGTGCTAGAGCGATGGGGATTCCGATCCACATTCATGCTAACGAAACGTTAGAAGATGTTGAGAAAACTATCAAACTGCACGGAATGAGACCAATAGAACTTGCAGCGGAATGCAATATTTTGACTTCGGGGGATTTCGCAGCTCATTGTGTTCATGTTGATTCGAATGAAATTGATATTTTGGCCAGCAATGATATAGGTGTTGTTCATTGTCCAGCATCTAATATGAAATTGGCTAGTGGAATTGCGCCAATTCAAAAATTACAGGATGCAGGGGTAACAATAGGGCTTGGAACAGACGGGGCTGCTTCGAATAATGACTTAGACTTATTTGGAGAAATGAGAGATGCTGCGATGGTGGGAAA
>WTZT01000020.1 GCA_009889685.1 Candidatus Hikarchaeia archaeon HikBin4 | reverse complement strand
ACGAGAATTGGATAGGTACCAAGCTGTCTCCCGAAAGTATATCCACCACTCCAGTACTCTAGATGGACGTGGGGCAACATAGTACCTATAGGTGCTACTTTTTGGATCATCAGATTATCGAAAGTGAGACGGACTTCGTCTTTATATTTCCGAAAGTGCTTCTTGTGGTCCATTGCGATGGATGCGCCTGTCGCAAACATAGGAGTTCCGGGGAATGCCATAACTTGACGTATATTAACTCTACGAACTAAAAGTCCAGAATCCAAAACCCTTCTAAGGAATTTTTTATTGAGTTCAAAAGTTTCTTTTGTCTCCCCTTTGAGCCCATGTACAAAGTTAATTCCAGGGAGTAATTTTGGCAATGAATCTTTGGTTGGTCGCCAACCAGATTCCTTGTTGACAGATTCTATTGCTACAAAACACTCTTCTGCAGTGACATTGAGATTGTTTTCTTCATAGACCACTGGATCTGCAGATTCTAGACCGAACGCTGCGGTGTCACCAGGTGTATTGAATTTAGAAATGGTGCGCAAACATTCTGCGGATTCTAAAGGCCAATTTGCAATAGTAATTGGGTTCATATTATCTAAGTGAAGAGTCTCAAGAGAGGGTGCCACTCGATGAATACCAGAGTAAAGATCGTATAAATCAGAAGGATTGGGGCACTTACCATCTCCACCGTATGCGAGTATGTCTGCTTGACGACCTATACGAAAATGTCGAATTCCGGAATTATACAGTTCAGATATTTCTTGTAGTATTGAGTCAACAGATCTAAAAGTGGGTTTGGATCCATATAGTGGTTCGGTGCAGAATGAACATCGATAAGGACAACCACGAGAAGTTTCGATTTCACAGATTAGATGGTGAGGATAATTAGGATGTTGTTTAACTATAAAAGAACCTTTTGACGCCCATTTTTGGATCTCGTTATTATCGCGCATTCTATCAGAAAATCCTTCAAGATTTTGATGAATTAAATCATAAGCTGCAGCCTCTATATCTCCTTTCGCAACAAAAGTGTAGTCGAGAGAATCTCTTCGCATATCACTAGCCCCCTCGTTTTTAACTCCAACTCCGAACTTGATAGGACCTCCAAGAAGAGATACTCCTTTTGCGGTCCAGGATATTTTTTTGACTTCGTCTGGTTCGGCAGGCGTTCCGCCCACATATTTTCCTGGGACAGTTATACCTCCGATGTAAATTAAAAGATCTGAATTCTCTATATGATTCCAACGGTGGTGTTCTTGTCGGAGGGCGTCAATAGTGTGATAAGTTATATTGTGAGAAGATACCCCTGCATCGACTAGCGCTCCGGCTGTGTATCGAGGATATGTAGAAATATAAGGAGGAACTCCAAAATGGGCAGGTTCATCCACATAACCATCAACTATTGCTACACTGAGGTCAGATGAGGCTATCATAAAAAAACAGATTGGGTTCAAGAACGATAAGGAGTTGGTTCTATAGTACAGTTAGATGGAAGTGAACTTTATTTTTATTTTGTAAAATGCGAATGATATTTCTATCCAAGTTTTTTGCTGCAGTATCTGAGTTTATCATGATAGTTCTATCATCGACATAATCGCTTGTTCGGATGACGGCGGAATGGGTACTCTTGAATGTTAGATCAGGATGACCATGGCCGACTATGTGTTGTTCATGAGAACCAGCAGATAATTTAGCAATGATTTTTGCGTTTTTATTTTGACAAGCAATAATAAAATCGTTGGAAAAGTTAGAGGGGGATCGGTTGGAAGAGATACCAACTATACAATCTCCAGAAAGAGTTAGATAAGAATCAGTGGTGATTTCAAGAGTTGAAGAATGGTTTGCGGTGACATTTGCGTCCCCATAAGCTATTAAATTCTCAGTATATTGCACAATAAGATGCAATAATAGTTTAGAATATAAAGAATATGGCAATGGGGATTTTTCTCTCGAAACTATTAAACCCATGGGACAAGTAGCCCACTCGTTAGAGTACTTCATTACGAATAGAAAAGCAAATTGATCATTATCAGAGGAAAGGCTATTTATTTAGCTAATTTTATGCAGATTTTAGGAGTAGTGTAAGTGGATAGAAGGTGAAACTACAAATGGAACTGGCGACAGAAAAAACAGAAAGTATAGAAAATAGAGAAATCGAGGGACTTGAAGAAGGGGCAGATATAATTGAACTTGAAGAAGGGGCAGATATAATTGAACTTGAAGAAGGTGCAGAGATAATTGAACTTGAAGAAGGTGCAGAGATAATTGAACTTGAAGAAGGTGCAGAGATAATTGAACTTGAAGAGATTGGACTTGAAGAAGGGGCAGAGATAATTGAACTTGAAGAGATTGATTTAAGCAAAAATATTGAAGTGATAGAGGAAGAAGTAGAAGAGAAATCAAAGTCTCAACTGATCAAGATTGCAGGGGAACTTAGAGATAGAAGGAACGAATTAAACCAAAAAGCTTCACGTAGAGCGACTCTTCGAGATCGGCTCAATGATGAAACAAGGAACAGAGTAGATACGGCTCATTCACATCGAGAAAAACGTGATGAACTTAATGGGTCGGTTCAATCTGCAAAAGATGGAAGAGACGAAATGAATCACTCTGCGAGTGAATTATTTAAGGGAGTAAGTAATAAAAAGAAAGAACCTGGGTCAAAAAAAGAGAAATCTGTCGCGGTGCTAGAAAAAGAAATTGAATCCTTGGAATTTAGACAGCAAACAGAAGTGATGACAGGGGGGACTGAAAGAAAGCTAATCGAAAAAATTACGGATTTGAAAGACAAGTGTTCGGAGAGAAAAAAACAACTCGAGAAAGATCGAGAAGTGGGTGAGAAAAAAAGACAGGCAGAACATGCACGGGGGAAGGCATCGGCCCTCCATAGAGAAATGATACGGCTAGCAGATGAGGCCCAAATAGAACATAATAAGATGATTGAATGTTACAGATTGGCAGATCAAGTTAGAAACGAAGCAGATGAGATTCACGCGAGGTTTATCCATGCACAAGAGTTGGCAGATTTCCATCATGATTGGTTTATTAAAGTTCAAAAGAAACTGAGAAAAATGGATAAAAGTGACGAATCCTCACGTCAAAGTATGAGAGAGGCTGCACGAGAAGAGGCTAAACGAGAAGGAGAAGAAATCTACGAAAAGTTCAAAAAGGGACAGTCTCTTGGAACGGAAGATTTGATGAAATTACAAAGGTCCGGGTTGCTCTGAAATTGCTGTAGAGCGAAAGTGGGGCGGGATATGAAAGCCACAAGACGCAGCTTTTTGCATTAGTAAGTTCATTGGTAGGATGAAAAATGAGTGTCTTAGTAGTATGTGTAGATGTAAGTGATGGCGGCAATAGAGATGGCTCTGGGGAGGCCCAATACATCGTGGGACAAGAAGAAATAGAATCACTTGTTTATATTGTGGGACTAGAAGACCCAGAGAATAGTCAGGTTAATTGTTTGCTAGAGGCACTTAAAGTAACAAAAGAATTGGAGAATGCAGGAGAGGAGGTAGAAGTTGCAATTGTTTCAGGGAGAGCGGGAGCCATGATATCAGATTCTAGTAAATCGTTAGCTAGACAATTGGACCTACTCATAGATGAGATAAAACCAGATTCAGCCATTTTGGTGATAGGCTCAATTGAAGAAGAAAGATTGATTCCAATATTAGAAAGTCGGATTCGGATAGATGCAGTGGATAGAGTCATTGTTCGTCAGATACATGATTTGGAATCAAGATATTATTTGGCGAAACGTTTTTTGGCAGATGATGAATTAAGATCAACTATTTTAGTACCTATGGGAGTTGTACTTACGATCCTTCCAATCTTGTCATATCTAGTAGATATAAGAACCACATTTGTAGTTATCACAACAGTTCTCGGTGTATTTGTATTGTACAAGGCACTCGATATTGATGATCACATTGCAATATTACCTACAAGAATTCGTGAAACTCTTTATTCGGGCAGGGTATCTGTTGTAACATATGTAGTGGCAGTGGGATTGATTTTAGTGGGAATTTTTATTGGAGTAGTAAATATGCCAACATCTGGAGATGGGGGGAAATCACTGACTTCTTTGATGGGATTTGTACACTATGGCATTCTTTGGGTGGCATTAGGAGGAGTGGTAATGAGTTTGGGCAAAGCGTTAGATAGAATAATAAGAAATAGACAAGTGCAAACTGCACATATAAATCTGATATTTGGGATAATATCGACTGCAGTAGTTATTAGAGGGTTTTCATCCTATTTCCTACAGCAGCAAAATATAATAGGAGCATTTGGATTGGCAAAAATAAGAATAGCTGGGTTGGTAGAAATAGGACCGTTGATATGGACAGCTGAAGAGCATTTAGCTATATTTGTGGGTTTGGGGATTTTGGTGAGTGTTATTGGTATAAAAGTTGCGCCCAGGATAAGAAAAATACAAAGTAAAGCGAAATGAATTCAATGGTAAGATGAAAGAAGATGGATGGATAAGCCTATTCTCGGGCGGGAAAGATTCTAACTGGGCGTTATGCCAGGCGCTCGAAAATGGGTTTAATGTCGAATATCTATTGACGGTCCACCCTCCAACTGGTTCATATATGTATCATGTTCCAGCGACTAGGGTGGTATCTCTTGTAGCGGAAAGTATTGGGATTGAGCTCATAGAAATTGAACCCGAATTTGAAATTCCAGGTGATGTGGACTCAGGAGAACAGGGTGACAAAGAAGTAAAATGTATTAAAAATTCTTTGATGGAAATGGCGGATGAAATTCACCTAAAGGGGATCATAGCAGGGGCGGTAGAGAGCGAATATCAAAGGAGCAGAATTCAAAAAATGTGTGATGAGTTGGATATAGTATTATATGCCCCACTGTGGAAATCAGATCCATTGGTTATGATTAATAAAATGGTAGAAACTGGTTTTGAAATTATGATAGTTGGTGTTGCTGCAGATGGAATGGAAGAGTCTTGGTTGGGGAGATACATAGATAACAACGCGATTGTGGAATTGAAAGCCATCAATGAGAAATATGGAGTTCATATTCTAGGGGAAGGGGGAGAATATGAAACTCTTGTAACTAATGGTCCCCATATGAATCGGAGGGTAGAAATAGAGTATGACGTTTTTTGGGAACAAAATTGGGGAGAAATACGAGTAAAAAATGCGTGGTTAAATTGAGTATAGGGGATAAAGACAAATAAAAAACCTACACAAAATTATCCGATTTGAGTGTGGGCTCCAATTAATGCCCCAGAAAGATTGATATTTCGTATTTGAGTTGCTTCATCAATAATGGAATCCCTTAAATGACAAGAGTCAACGACGGCATTTGGAAAAACAACGGAGTTTTCTAAGTGCGAATCAATTATTTTTGCGCCGGTCATTACATGAACATTTTTCCCTAGAGTGGTTCCAGAAAGGGTTGCTTCCGAATTTATAAGAGTTCCACCATCTAAAGCCCAAGCTACAGCACCTAGATAACTTTCAGGAGTGCCAATATCGAACCAAGCTCCATCGAATGAAAATGCGTAAACGGAATAGTTTGGGTAAAGCCATTGGAGGAACCATCCAGGTTCGTCTGGATTATTTCCATCAGAGAGATATGAGTGGAATAAAGAGAGAGTGTTAGCAGGGAATGCATAGCAAGCAATAGAAACTAGACTACTTTGGGGATCAGATGGTTTTTCTTCAAATCCCACTACCTGCTCTTGGTCAACTTTAACCACACCATAGGATTTTGCGAGTTCTTTATTGCCAACATCGTATGCAGCAAGACATACGCTTTGTTTAGATTCAAAGAAATCTAGAAAATCACTTATAGAGAAACTTATTAGATTGTCCCCTGCGATTACCAATAAATCATCTTGTATTTGTTCTCGGTCTAAGAGTTGACCAAGTGCCCCTATAACTCCGAATTTTTCCTCTTCTGTGGTAGTTTCTTCCACAGTTAATTTGGGCTTTAAAAAAGGGGAGTTTGCTAAATGGTCCGTAAAATCATCTTCGAATAGTTCATTGGTACTTACATAAACATTATTGATTCTAGGTTCTTGTTCAAGTTCTTGGAAGATTCGATCGATGACCGTGGAAGGACCCACAGGCAATAGCATTTTTGGCCTATGTTGAGTTATAGGCCATAATCTTGTTGCATATCCACCCGCGAGAACAATAGCATCCATGAACAAGATTTACCTTCGAATGATAAGACTTTTTGGATAAGATAGTATGCCAATTGTAAAGGAATAATCACGAGAGGGTAGGTTGATGTGAATGGACAAACTCTCGGAGAAGTTTTGCGCCGAGTATTGCGGTTTGGCCAGAGTCCCTATCGTTGACTTCCACGATGTCAAATCCAGATGCATGGGGAGAGACAGAACGAACAACGTGGAGCATTTCTTGCGCGGTCAATCCAAATGGTTCTGGAGTTCCGGTTGCAGGGGCAATGCTAGAATCTGCTGCGTCGATATCAATGCTGAAATAAATAGATCCGGTTAAATTGGGTTTCCAGCTATGAACTTCTTCAGGGGGTATTATAGTAACATCACTGTTAGTGGCACGTTCCCATTCTTCTTCGCATCCAGACCTTGCCCCAATAATAATTGCATGATCTACAACTTCAAGTGCCCTCAGTGTAGAAGTGGCATGGCTCCAAGAGTTATCTTGATAGGAATTTCGAAGATCAAGATGTGCGTCGAGGCAAACATAAGTATCGGGCTGTAATGCCTGAATGGCAGCCATATTTACTGTGTGCTCCCCCCCAATAATAATAGGAATAAGATCGTCATTGACTGCTTCGGTGACGAATCCCCCTAAATAATCAAGATAGGTTGGGAAGTGAGAAGATTCGGGGACCACATCCCCGAAATCGTGGACCAATAATTCCGAAAAGTGTGTCTTTGTTCGGGGATCATAATCTTCAAAATGCGCAGAAAATTTCCGAAGTTGGTTTGGTCCGAATCTTGTCCCAGGGATAAAAGTGGTAGAGAAATCAAAAGGGGCTCCAAAAAGTACATATGAAGCTTCGTTTCGAGAGGCGATCGCCCCAGAAAATAACATTACTTTACGACAACCTTTCGTTGGGCGTTATACTCTAGATATTCAATTTCACTGTCACCAGAAATATTCAATTCGCGGGGTATTTCTAGTGAAAATGATTCATATGAATTTAGATCCATTATTTGGGCGACGTTATTTCCCTCCAAATTGATGACTTGTCCTTGTCTTCGTTCGATTACTGGGATCCATATTTTTGCATCTACGGGTTGAGACATGGTTCTTTTTTTATTGTCGAATACACCTTTACCTTCAATTCTTGCTTTGGCACTTCCATGCTTTCCTGGTTTGGCCGTACTGTAGGCAATTATTTCACAGGGCGTATCGTCCATAATCAAATAGGATCCTTTTTTGATATCACGAATCTCCTTTTGCAATTTGACCATACAGAATTTCAAGATAAGAACATATAAAAAAGGTTGGTTTCTATGGGAGGGGTTAACTACTTAAAAATTTTGTTGGGACATATACAGTTATGCTTTCATTTGCGAAGAGAAAATTGGAGAGATTTTACGAAGATCTTTTACAAAGTGAGATAAAAAACCCTCCCAAACATGTGGCAATCATACAAGATGGAAATAGGAGATATGCTCAGAAGTTTGGAATTGGGAGGGAGGAGGGACATGTGGAAGGTGCAAAAACGACTGAAAAGGTACTTCATTGGTGCAAAGAAATTGGGGTAGAAGAACTGACATTATATACATTTTCAACTGAAAATTTTAACCGGTCGGACAAAGAACAAAGAGAACTGTTTAACTTGATAGAGTTAAAATTGAATCAATTTTCAGAAATGGAAGAAGAAGATTCGAGAGAAGTGCGTGTGAGAGTGATAGGCCAACTGGAAAGGATGCCCAATCGTATTAGAGGAATGGCTAGAAAAATAGAAATGGACACTATAGAAAATACCAAATTTAAACTTAATATTGCGTTGGCATATGGGGGGAGAGATGAAATGTTAGATGTAGCAATAGAAATAGCAGAAGATGTAGCTTCAAAAAAGATAGCCCTAGAAGAAATTGATGGTAAAATGATAGAATCTAGACTGTCAAAGCAAAATATCAGAGATGTAGATTTGATCATTAGAACGGGGGGAGACGTTCGTACATCAAATTTTCTCCCATGGCGTGCGAATGGGAACGAAGCAGCAGTGTTTTTTTGCACCCCATATTGGCCAGGGTTTTCGAAAATTGACTTTCTGAGAGGAATTAGAACGTATGAGTATAGAGAAAATACTTGGCAAACGACTCGCACGGAGAGAGCTATAGCGATTATTAAAGTTGTGAAAAGGGCGGAAATTGAAGATGTTAAGAAGGTGGCAAATCGTTTGCGCACATACATTCCTGAAAAAGTATTGGAAGAGATAGTAAGCGGGGTTGATCAAGAAAGTAGAGGCCCTGCAAGATATGACGAGAATTAGAATGCAAAAAACGGGTTACTAGCTTCCAAATCTACGCTTTCGGGACGCATAATCGCGGAGTGCTCGGAGATAGTCACGCTTGCGGAAATCCCTCCAATTAATATCAGTGAAATATAACTCAGAGTAGACAGATTGCCAAATCATAAAATCAGATAAGCGTTCCCCTCCTGTTTTAATGACTAAATCAGGTTCTTCCGGGAAAACGAGGCGTTTTTCAATAGTGGCTTTTGATATTTTGCTGGTAGATAGATTTCCAGCAGATACATCGGTGCAAATAGATTTTACAGCTTCTAGGAATTCATATTTTCCCCCTAATCCGATTCCGATTCTAATGGGTGTTTCAGCACGTGAGAAATGGTTTGGTTTGCAGATGGTTATTTCATGAGGAGTTTGGATTCTAGAGAGTTCTCGGTCGAGGGTTGGTATTATAGCAGGATCAAGAACACTAACATAGACTGAAACTATTTCAGCTCCATAATCAAAGGCCCATCTAAATAATTGTTCAAGTGTGGAATAAGATTGATTGATAAGTAAATCGCTTTCAGTTATGACTAGAACTACATGTCG
>WTZT01000002.1 GCA_009889685.1 Candidatus Hikarchaeia archaeon HikBin4 | reverse complement strand
AAAACTGTGGAACTTCCTACGATGTTTATGTCGCCAGAGAGTTCTTCTGCGGGAGCACTAGATGAGTTTTTTGTGGAGTTGTAAGATGATTGATTACTGCTAGTACATCCTGTTATTGCTGCTAGGCCTATTGCACCAGATGTTGCCAAGAATTTGCGCCGAGGGTAGACATTGGCGGGCACCATGAACAGATAGAGATGAAAACAGGTTAAATAAAGAACTATTTTTAATATATTGATATAGTAAGTAGTATATAGATAGATATATAAATTATGATAAAGAGTCTTAATTTATCGAAAACAATGATAGTAATAGATATATAGAATATTATTTTTGACAATGTATAATGTCAATTTTGGTATGAAAAAATCAAATAAATAAAATATATATAGATAGGTAACAGTGGATGTGCATAAAAGTAATAAATGAACACAAATATAAACCAAAGGAGAGTTCAGCGAACAGGCGGATCGACTTATACGATTTCATTGCCGAAGAACTGGGCAGTTGATAATAAAATCACTGCAGGATCTGTGTTGACATTTTACCCAGAAGGTAGTTCGATCATATTAACCACCGAAAATAATAGCGAAAGGAGTGAGGGGTCTGTAAAAATAAGTAATATGGATAAAGGGGAGATAATTCGGTCGATATTTTCCATGTATGTCAGTGGTTTTGAGGTGATAAAACTAGAGTCGGGACAGATTACGGTCGATCAGAGGCGTACTATTCGGGATGCAACAAGACAGCTTGTTGGGGTCGAGATAGTAGAAGAAACGGCAGGATATATTAAGTTACAAGATCTACTGGATAATTCTGAAATGCCAATAAGAGGGACGGTGGAGAGGATGCAAAGTATGGTTCTTTCTATGCTTTCTGATGCTATGGCATCGGTGATAAAAAATGATATTGAGCTAGCAGAAGATGTCATTGAAAGAGACAATGATGTTGACAGACTTTGGTTCGTTGTGTCAAGAGCGTTTAGAACATCACTCATAAGCCCAACAAAAATGCAAGATTTAGGAATGGGAAGATTAGATTGTTTTGATTACCACACGTGTGCGGAACAATTGGAAAGAATAGGAGATCATGCGGTGAAAATTAGTTATATGAAAAAAGAACTTGATAAGATCCCAGAAGATCTTAGTGGGGATTTAGAGAGATTATATGGTCTGTCAAAAGAGATAATTGTCCTTTCAATAGAAGCAATGCGCACGGAAGATAAAAATAAGGGAAGAGAAATGGCAAATGAAGCTCGAACTAGAGTTGCAGAGATAGAAGGTATGATGCTTGGGATGGTAAATTCGATGGGGAAGACGAAGATGTTGTCCCCAATCGATGCTCAAAAAATCGGATTGATTGCAGATTCCATATCTAGATGTGCAGATTATGGAGGGAATATTGCAGAAACTGTGCTCCAAAAAAATAGCCCGCGTCCAGAATTTTAGTGTAAGAGATAGTACTAGGTGAAAATTATTATCAGAACGAATTGTTTTTACCATTAGTTTGACAAATATCTTAATGAAGATGAGTTATAAGTATGAAAATGTAGAAGTTCCTAGCAGCGGGTCTAGGATTGAGAAAGGAAAAGATAATCCAGATGACCTCATTGTCCCAGACGACCCTATAATCCCAATTATACATGGGGATGGGATTGGAGTAGATGTAGGTCCTGCGACTCAGCAAGTGTTAGATGCTGCTGCAGAAGCAACGGGTAGAAAAATTAATTGGATGGTAATTCATGCAGGAGAGAGCGCAAGTGAACTGTATGATGGAGATATTTTGCCAGAAGATACCCTAGCCGCAATTAGAGAATTTAGAGTTGCTATAAAGGGGCCACTTACAACGCCAGTTGGATCTGGGTTTAGGAGCTTGAATGTTGCATTAAGAAAGATTCTAGATTTATATGCGTGTGTGCGTCCAGTGTATCACTTAAATGGGGTTCCATCTCCGGTCAAACATCCTGAGAAGATGGACATGGTAATATTTAGGGAAAATACAGAAGATGTGTATGCAGGGATAGAGTGGGAAGCTGGAACTCCAGAAGTAGAGAAAATTAAGAGGTTTATTGAAGAAGAGATGGGGGTCAAGGGGGTCATGCATGGAGGACCGATTGGAATTGGCATAAAGCCGATTACGGAGTTTGGGACAAAGAGACTTGTAAAGAAAGCCATTGATTATGCAATTGAGAGAAACAGAAAATCTGTAACTTTCGTTCATAAAGGAAATATAATGAAATTTACAGAGGCCGCTTTTGCAAAATGGGGATATGAATTGGCAGAGGAATATGGAGATCAAGTCATAGCAGAAAATACATTATGGGAAGAGAGACAGGGTGAACCTCCAGAAGGTGTGGTAGTGATAAATGATAGAATTGCAGATAACATGATGCAACAAGTATTAACAAGGACAGATGAATATGATGTCCTAGCGGTTCCAAATTTGAATGGGGACTACCTTTCTGATGCTTGTGCGGCTCAAGTTGGTGGTTTGGGGGTTGCTCCAGGAGCAAATATTGGGGATGGAATGATACTTGCAGAACCAACCCACGGATCTGCACCGAAATATGTTGGACAAAACAAAGTGAATCCTACTGCGATGATACTATCAGGAAGGATTATGTTAGAGTATATGGGATGGCACGATGCAGCTGATTTGGTAAGAGACGCGATAGAAGAACAAATTGTCTCGAAAGAAGTTACGTATGATTTTGAAAGACAAATGACTGGAGCAACGAAAGTGTCGACGACTGAGTATACAGAAAAAATTGTAAAGAAAATTCAAGACTCGGGGTAGTACGAAGGCATTTAGTTTGATATGCAATCGAAATCGGAGAAGATTTCTAAAACTTCTAATATATTTTTTTCTTCATTGGAGAAGGGGACTAATGTAAGGTGTTTTATTCCCATGTCAACCAATTCTCCAACTCTTGTTTGACAGTCTTCAGGAGTTCCAACAATAGTATATAAATTCATCAATTCGGGAGAAATAGAATTTCGTAATACTAATGGGGAAATTGAATCAATATCGCCGAGTTCTTTTATTTTTTGAATATGAGAATCTTCAGCCCCAGCTGCTTTGAGAGCCGTAATACTAGCATGTCGTTTGGTTAGCATGGTGACGAACCATGCAGCAGCGTTGAGAGATTTTTCTTTATTTTGAGATACAGAAACAAAAGCTAGATACCTTAAATCTATATCATTAGGGTCCCTGTCAGTCGAATTTGCACCTATAGAAATTCGTTCTTGAGCGTATTCGATGCCCGAAGGGGATAGAAGGCCGCCTCCTAAAAATGCCCCATCCGCTATCGCGCCAGCTAAAGATAAGATTTGAGGTCCTCTGCCTCCAACATATATGGGAATTTTTTTTCGAATAGGTTTAAATTCCAATTGAGCTTCGTGCAACGAAAATTCATCTCGTGTTGCAGTGACTGTTTCCCCAGAGGTTAGACGCTGGATCGCGTTGATGGCATCTCGCATGGTCCCAATTAGTTGCGATTGATCATAACCAAATTTATCAATTCCATGGCCACCTGCGCCGAATCCTAATTTTGCTCTTCCGTTAGAGAGCTCGTCGAGGGTGGCAATCGATGCTGCAGTGAGACCAGGATTCCGGGTGTAAGCATTTGTGACAGAAGGCCCAATCCCAATTTTATTTGTTCGGGTGGCTGCAAGAGTTGCCCACGCGTAGATATTCTTTCGGAGAGCCTGGTCAGCGATGAATAGATCTTCATATCCAAGATTTTCAATTGAATCTACTACATCTAAGAAATCTTGGAGTGGTTTGTTGGCTATAAACACCGCACTAGTTTTACATAGGGTTCCCATTGTTTTTTGGAAAGTATTATAATTAGATATAGTTTGTTAATTGCGTCATCCTTTAATGTTAACAACAGGATAAGTTCGGGCGACTTTGTCTCCAATCCCCAAAGAATCAGATATGTTAACAACTTCAGATACGTCTTTGTAAACTCCAGGAGCTTCTTCTGAAATAGTAGCATCAAGCGTTGCAATAACGTGGATGTTTTGCTTCTTGAGTTTTGCTTGTATTTCAGATGCTTTGAATAGTTTTTTGGCCTTTGTGCGACTTAAGATTCTTCCTGCTCCATGAGCAGTTGAACCGAAAGTTAAATCCAACGATGCCGCCCCACCGCGTAAAATATAACTATCAGTCCCCATGCTACCAGGGATAATAATTGGTTGGCCTACATTTCTAAAGGCAAGAGGCAATTCGGGGTTGCCTATTGGGAATGCCCTTGTTGCACCTTTTCTGTGAACGAATAGTTCACGTTTTATTCCATCCACCATATGGAATTCTTTTTTTGCTATGTTGTGTGCTACGTCATAGAGCAAATCCATTCCAAGGTCTTGCCATGATTTGTTGAACAATTCTTCGAATACTAGTCTAACAGCATAGGTGATTATCTGGCGGTTGATCCACGCAAAATTTATGCAAGCGCACATAGCAGCGTAGTAGTCGAGTGCCAATTGGCTACCAGATGGTGCTGCAGCAAGCTCTCTATCAGGTAGGTTGGACAAAAGAGTGGCATGTTCTACTTCTATTTTTCGTAGGTAATCGGTGCAAGTTTGATGTCCCAATCCTCGAGAACCAGTGTGGATTAATATAACAACCTGGTCCTGCGATAAACCATAAGAATGTGCTACTTCATCTTTAAATATCTCTACCACTCGTTGAATTTCGAGAAAATGGTTCCCAGATCCAAGAGAACCAACTTGGTTTTTTCCTCTTTTTTTTGCTCTAAGTGAAATCTTGGTTGGATCAGCATCTAGTCTCCTGCCACGGTCTTCGCAAAATTCCAAATCTCCTGGTACGGCATAGCCATTAGCTAGAGCCCATTCAACTCCCAATGATAGAATTTCTTCTATGTCTTTTAAAGAAGTATTGAGGACACCTCCCTTTCCTAGTCCTGTTGGGATTTTACTAAAGAGGAGTTCCCCGAGTAATTCTTCTTTTCCACGTAAATCTTTATAAGAAAGATTGGTTTTTATCATACGCACACCGCAATTGATGTCATATCCCACCCCACCCGGAGAAATACATCCATTATTTGCATCAGTGGCCACCACTCCACCAACTGGGAAACCATATCCTTGATGGCCATCTGGCATGCAAATTGCATACTTTTGTATTCCTGGTAAAGATGCTGTGTTCTTTAATTGTTCTAGCGTTTTATCTTGAGATATTTGTTTCAATAAATTTTCACTTGCAAATATTCTTGCAGGGACTAGCATATCTCCAGATCTGGGGATTTCCCATATGAATTCTTCTATTTGATTGAGAGAGATATTTCCCGATTCGAATGTAGTCATTATGCGTATATTATGGTCTTAGAACATATACCTTCGTTACAAAGTGGGATGAATTATACATCAAACACGACGTACAATCTCCATCCTTTTGGTGTTTTTTCAATCTTCATATCAGAATATGTGACGGCTTTGATTTCACGGGAATCTATGGTATCAAGGGGGACCCCATAGTAGGTCCCTTCGAGATTCCATATATCGCCTTTCTGAGTAATGGATACTTCGTGGTTTGTTGGTAAAACGTTGTAGACATCTCGTTCATAAATAAGCATGTCGAGAAAATCAAATAAAAGAGATTCTGTCGATTCTGAAGATATGTTTAAATGGAATTTTTTGTTTCCAGAAATGGAAGTGGGAGAATGTGCTCGAGATAGTCCTTCTGCGATACCAGCAAATGCCTCTTCGAGTGTGGGTGCTAATGATTCGACTGCGATGTCTGCGGTATGATCTCGGAGATGAAATTCCATTATAGACTGTTTCGAATATAAGAAATGGTTTGATTTAGTTGTCTGCATTTCGTATCGATGTGAGAATGATAGCAAATGCTTCGACAGAGCAATTAGATAGAAAAAGATGCAGTTATGATAATGGACATATTTACAGAACTTAGTGGAAAATAATTTCGAAGTACTACAGATAGAATCAAATAGTAGCCGTATGTTGAATGAGGCATGGTTGCTTAAAGAAGGGATACGTCGAGAAGAGAATTTATTGAAACAAAAATGGGGATTTTTTGCGCAAATGTATCATGGGGCAGAAAAATTTTGGTGTGTTGACTCAAAGACTAAAGAGGAATTAGGCTTTATCGCTGTTCAAGAAAATGGATATATCTTTTTTATTGCAGTGGGTATGAATCGTCGTGAAGAGGGGATTGGAAAATATTTGGTCAATTCATTAGGAAGAAAATATGATTGCATTACGTGTCATGTTAGAACTACAAACATGGGTGCTATTGATTTCTACGAAAAGATTGGATTTAAGAAGGAAGAGTTGGTTCAATGTTATTATGAAGATAAAGGGGATGCACTATATCTAGTTTATTTTCCGGATTTGGAATAGTATAGAGAAAAAAAAGATTTTTACTCATTGGTGGTCTGATATCTCGGGATGGAAGATAGAACTAGAGAATATCTTCGTGGGCGTTTTGGGGATTATTATCGATCGATGAACCCGTACAATCCACCTTCTGCAGAGCGCAGAGAATGGGGATTCATTCCATGGACTGCAGGAACTGGGACCATAATGAAACGGCACCAATCTCTTCTAGATATGGGCGGATTGCAAGAATTTCTTGTAGTGAATCGTCCGAAACATGTCTATTTTTCTGCAGGAATATACCAAAAACCAGGTACTCCATCAATGGTTGGAAAAAACTGGATGGGATCTGATCTGATATTTGATCTGGATGCAGACCATCTTCATTCTTTTTCTTCAGAAGGAAGAACTTATGCAGAAATGTTACATGCCTGCAAAAAAGAATTATGGAAACTACTTGATTTCTTAATTGAAGATTTTTCATTTCCAAATCTGGAGATAGTTTTTTCAGGAGGAAGGGGTTATCATGTTCACGTTCGCCATGATGCAATTAGAGAATTGGATCGTTCTGCGAGACGGGAGGTAGTGGATTATATACTTGGAGTGGGTGTGGAACTTGAAACGATAGTTCAAATTAAAACGGTTGCAGGGATAGGGTTGAAAAATCCTACAAAAAAAAGAAGTATGGGGACAGGAGGAGGGTGGGATAAGCGCGTACATAGAGCCATATTAGGGCGTATCGATGAACTGCAGGATATGGAAAAACAAAAGGCGCAGCTAGAACTGCAAGAATTTGAAGGGATAGGTGCTAAAAAGGCTCTAAATATTTTATCCATAATGGATAAAAAATATAAGGAAATTGAAATAGGAAATATAGACGTTCATCCAGATTTTGTTACATGGATTAAGAAATTAGTTCCAAGTGTTGTAGAAAATGAATCTGCATCGATCGATGAACCGGTGACTACAGACATACATCGTTTGATTCGTTTGCCGCTGAGCCTACATGGGGGGACAGCATTGCAAGTGAAACCGATAAAATATGAAAAATTAGATGGATTTGATCCATTAGAACATGCAATACCAGATCGATTTAGGGGAAGAGATATCAAAATTTCTGCAGAGGGAATGGAAAACCAATCGGTAGAACTTGGAGGAGAAACACTTACAATCTCAGATGGCATCAATATAATTCCGGAGTATGCCGCGATGTTTTTAATGGCTCGTGGAAAAGCAGAGAAAGTAAAAGAATCTAAAAATTAACTAGTACAATGAATTTAGAAGATCTACGAGAGATCCAGATTGAAGAAAGAACTAGAAGTGACCTACAACCATTGTTAGATTCATTTTATACGGATGTGTCGAAATATATACAAGATCTTAGGGTTGAAAGGGAAAATATTTTGGAAGGGAGTGTTGATGCAGTGGATGCCAAAACGGTTCGCAGGATAGAAGATGAAATCAAAACAGTTGGAGAAGTGATAGAAGCCATATATGATCGCCGGGTTGGTAAAATTCTAAAGGGCGCTAGTCTCACAGCCGCAGGATTGGGAAAAAGAGATGGAAGCTTGGCAGGAGTAGAAGTTGAATTGTTTAGAAACCTAGTTGAGTTATTACAAAAGAATAGAATAAAAATTTTAGAACAAATATCTTCAGAAAAGGGAGACAAACCTCAACGAGAAATAGAAACAAACCAAATAAATGAAGAGGTACCCCTTCAAGAAAATATAGATCAGAAAGGAGAAGAAGAAACATCTAACATTACAATTAAAGTTATGCAAGAAGTGGGAGAGGTTTATGGAGTTGATGGGAATACATACGATCTTAGAGAAGGGAAAATAATTTCGCTTCCAAAGGAAAATGCACAGCCATTGATAAAAGCAAAAGTTGTGCAGGTCACGGATGAAGTCGAATGATAGGAGAGGAGAGGATAGAAATTAGTTGTAACGGTCGTGAAGTGTAATTTTAGCATAAAATGACGAAAACTTTTTGGTCCGAGAGGAGGTTTTGGTGGACATGGTAGCCAAAAGTGAAGCTAATAGGTCGCATATAGCGTGGTGGGTTTTAGGGTTTGTTTTAGTGATGTTACTGGCTTTAGTTGTGTATAAATTCATAGGGACATTTGTCGTGGGTTTGTTTATATACTATATATCAAAACCCGTATACTCCAGATTAAAACGAGATATAAAATCGTCTGGATTAGCTGCATTTGCTACTTTAGTAGTGGTGGCTCTCCCGATCTTATTGATCATAGGATATACACTTACTATTGGGATTCAAGGGTTTGGTAAATTAATTCAGCAATATCAGATTGAAACTTTGGCTCGATACTTAGGTCCGTATATAGAAATATCCGCATTGACTACTCCGATTGAGCAGATATTTTCAAGAGGGATTATAGAAGCAGTGATAGGGGGCGTGGAAAAAGTTACATCGTACATTGCAATAATTGGTAGTCTGATAATCCACATGTTTTTGGCACTATCCATTGCATTTTATCTCCTTAGAGATGGCCCAGAGCTGTCTAAATGGATTGTTCAGAATTTTGCAGATGGCGAAGGGGTATTTGAAAAATACATGAATAGTGTTGATCGGAGTTTCAACCAGGTTTTTGTTGGGAATATATTGAATGTATTGATAACTGCAGCCATAGGAGTAATAGTGTACACGTTTGTATCGGTTTGGTTCGGAGAAGGTTACACTCAGATCCCATACCCAGCAGTACTAGGGATAGTTGCAGGGATAGCAAGTTTAGTACCGATAGTGGGTATGAAAATAATCTACATTCCGACGACATTGTATTTATTAATACAGGGGGCACTTGCAGGGGGACAAAATTCATTTTGGATCCTTCCTATTGTATTTTTGATAGTATCTTTTGTAGTCGTAGATACGTTCCCTGATCTAATAATTCGTCCATATATTTCGGGGAAGGACCTACATGTAGGGATGATTATGTTTTCCTACATATTTGGATCCATAATATTTGGTTGGTACGGCATATTTTTGGGTCCAATGATCTGTATACTTATTTTTCATTTTGGGAAATTAGTACTTCCAGAAATAGTGGGCGGAATCGCGAGAAAGGGTAAAAATGCAGGATCTAAGAAGAAAAGAACGGGTCAGAAAAAAATTGGACTATAAGGGTATATTTGACTGTAAACTTGCTGCGTGAATTGTGTTGTACATAAGCATTGCTCGGGTCATTGGGCCTACACCACCTGGGACGGGAGTAATAGCTTTGGCTTTTTTACTCGCACTATCAAATTCGACATCTCCTGCCAAACGGTATCCTTTTTCGCTGTCATCTTCTACACGGTTAACACCGACATCTATGACGATTGCACCATCGGATAGCATAGATCCGGTGATAAATTCAGGTACACCAATGGCAGCGATTACAATATCTGCTTCTCGTGTTTTATTAGCTAAGTTATGTGTCCGGGAATGACAAAGGGTCACGGTGGCATTTCCACCAGGCGACTTCTGTAGTAGTAGGTTTGCTAGAGGCTTTCCAACAATATTTGATCTTCCTACAATAACTATGTCTTTTCCAGAAGGGTCTACATTAATAGACTCAAGCAGTTTTTGAATTCCATGGGGGGTGCAGGGTTTATAACGAGGATTTCCTGAAACGAGTAAGCCAACATTCTCGGGGTGGAATCCATCCACATCTTTTAAGGGATCGATGTGGAAAAGAAATTCTTGTTCGGGTATATGAGAAGGGATGGGCATTTGGACTAAATATCCATGTATGTCAGGATCGGAATTCAGTGTGTCAAGGGTCGAATGGAGTTCCTCGGGGGAAGAAGTGGGGTCGAGAACTATGTCAGTAGCATTCATTCCGAGTTCTTCGCAGTCACGTTGTTTCATAGAAACGTATGTTTTACTTGCAGGATCTTCACTCATTAAAACGGTGGCTAATCCGGGAGTAATTCCAGAATCTCGCAAGGTATCGATTTTACTTTTGAGATCTTCTTTAAGTAGAGCAGCAACCGCGTTTCCATCAATAATATGGACCATTAAAGAGGATTTGACATGGATGTGCTTCAAACCTTGGATTTGCAACAGAGGGGTAAACTATAAATCAAAAATTAAGTGTAGAGAGGGTGATTTTTACAGAGTGATTCAACTTCTTTTGAAACAGAAAGTTGCATGGAAGTATCGTCTGGGTTGTTGATCATTTGAATAATGAGGTTGCCTATGACCGTACAATCTTCTTCTGTAAAACCACGAGTGGTCAGTGCGGGCGTTCCGGCTCGAATGCCACTAGCTAAGAAAGGAGATCGAGTTTCTCCAGGAACCGTATTAGCATTGAGAACTATACCGACAGATTCTAGATTATTTTGAACTTCTTTTCCAGTGAGATCTGGATGGGAATTCCGTAGATCGACCAAAACTAAATGAGTATCGGTGCCGTCAGAAACCAATTTTAATCCACCGTTTTGAAGTGATTTTCCGAGAGCTTGTGCGTTTTTGACTGTTTGGGTGGCATAGTTAGAAAATTCTGGAGTGAGTGCTTCTCCAAAACCAACCGCTTTTCCCACTATATTATGTAAAAGTGGTCCCCCTTGCATTCCCGGCATGACTGCAGAATCTATTTTAGTGGCATGTTCTTCGCTGCACAATATGAGCCCTCCACGGCCTGAACGAATAGTTTTATGAGTAGACCCAGTTACAAAATCTGCGTGTTTGATGGGGTTGGGGTGCTGTCCTCCGGCGATGAGTCCGGTTATATGTGCCATATCGGCTAGATGGTACGCACCAACATCATGCGCTATTTCTTGAAACCGGTCCCATTCGACGATTCGAGGGTAAGCAGAAAAACCAGATACAATTATATCGGGTTTGAAATTTTTTGCAATTTCTTCCATAGACTCATAGTCTATATAACCTGTTGATGAGTCTACTTCATAATGTTGAATATCATAGAAACGTCCGGAAAAATTTGCAGGGTGCCCGTGGCTAAGATGGCCACCATGTGTCAAAGACATAGACAGGATTTTATCTCCAGGACTTAGTACGGCGAAATACACACCCATGTTGGCTTGGGTCCCAGAGTGTGGTTGTACATTAACATGTTCAGCGCCCCAAATTTTTTTGGCTCGGTCGATGGCCAATTGTTCTAGTTGATCAACGTGTTCGCATCCACCATAATATCTAGCTCCGGGATATCCTTCTGCATATTTATTTGTTAAAATGCATCCTTGAGCTTCTAAGACTGCTTGTGAAACGTGATTTTCACTAGCTATCATTGACAACGTATTTCGTTGGCGTTCTAGTTCTGCGTTTAATAGTTCTGCAACGAGAGGGTCTGATGCATGAATATGTGGTTGGTCCATTGGGTTTGTTTGAAGATGTGATAGAATTTAAACCCTTGTTTAAAAACTATAGAGAGTCTAATTGTAAGTCTTGATAACTAAATCTAGTTACTAAATAAATTAAAGAAAGTCCGGGTGCGAGAATTGAACCCGCGTCTCGGGCTCCACAAGCCGGAAGGATAACCACTACCCTAACCCGGACACGGATCAGAGTACTTGATCGTGGTGGAAATACGTTACGACTCTGAGGGAGATTTTATTAACACGGAGAGCGGTAAAATAATAGAAGTGTCGATTACAGAACGAATTTATCTCAAGAATCATTCGCAGATATGTGCACAGATGGGTGTCAGGATGCCAAAAAAAGTATTTAGTGGGGCGACTCTTGATCTTCTTTTTACAGGAGAAATTGAAAAAATAGATGAATCTTTTCGTGCGTGCATATACGCATTTGCAAAAGATTTTTTGGATTGTAATTGTGAATCAAATCCGTATTGCGAGCATCCAGAAAAAAAGTTTATGGAATACATACTCAAAGTAAGGGGGGAGGGAAAATCTCCAGAACAAATTGTAGACAGGATGGGAAAAGAATACATGGTATATTCATATCCAGCAGATATTGTCTCGTTTCTAGATGATTCTATTAGAACATTAGAAGTTTTAGAAGCTATTGCAGAAACGAAAGAAAATAGAAAAATGAGAGAAAAAGTTAGAACAGCTAAAAATTTGTTGGTATAGGAAAATCAGAGACTCCAAGAATCAATAGCGTCACTTTCTGCATCTATGTCTTCGAGAAAAATAACTTCAGATTCTTCTTCTCGCTCTCGTAGAGCAGATATATATCGCTTGTACTCGGCGAGCTGTTCTCGTAGGTGTCCTGCTTCTAACTCAAGGCGTTCGTGATCGCGGAGAAAGCTCGTTGGGACTTCGACTCTAGGGGGGAACCCAGCGTCAGAATCCGTCAGAGGATCCTCGGGGACAACTCTAACCTGACCCTTTCGTTCTACGAACATTCTAACATAATCACGGAAGACCGTAGATAGAGACATTCCATTTTCTTTCGCTATGTGTTGAAGAGATTCGAACGTCTGTTCATTGACACGGAAAGATATGGTCTTGTTTTTGTTTGTTTTTCTCATAGTGGATGAGACTAGGCCTCCAACTATTTAATTGTTCGTCAGACCCACCCTGCGTCAGACCCACCCTGCGTCAGACAGAGGAGCTACAAAGGTTCTGTCAAACTTTCTAATGCTAGTAAAGCGGCGTCGTGGTGGGTCGTTAAATCCTCTCCATAATGTGTTTTTGCTTTTTCTGCATATTGAGTGGGGTTTTCTCTGAAAGAAGAGATGCGTTCTAATGTCTGTATTGCTGTTTCGGCAACCCAACGGGCTCTAGTCAAAGAATCTACTTCCGTTACAGATTCGGGTCGAATGGATACAGTTAATCCGTCGTCCTCTCTGGAATAGATGTTGGGTTTTCCGGTCACAGCAACATATGTGGGAGGATCTAGTTTTCGGAGGACACTTGTAGAGTTGGGTTGGTATTGCCCAGAGTAAATATGGAAGATCCCAGTGGGGTCTGATATGCGACCATGCCACCATTCAGAATCATTTCCTATGTTGTCTAGTTGGGTTAATGTGCCAACGATAAAAACGCGATTTGCACGTATTCCTGTTGGAAATAAAATATAATTTGGAGCACGTTCATCTTCAGATTCTTTGAAAGTATGAGTTGCTACATTGAATTCGTTTGCAAAAACTCTCCGGGCAACTTCACGAGAAACAGAAACACTCATTAGATCGACCTCGCTTGAATCAATATTGAATCCGTATCAATTGGCTCCGAGAGGGGTTGTGCTTCATTTGCGATTAAGTATCTACTGAATTTTGATCCTTGGATTTTGTAATATTTTCCGATGAGCATGTTACGCATTTTTGTAAGAACTACGCCCGTATCAACAGCTTCTGTTGCCATTGCCTCAGCTTCGGCGAGGTTGATGCCAGTGAGAAACTCAGTGGTTTGTTCATTCAGTATAACTTCAAATACATTGATTCCATCGTCTATTACACCTTTTAGGCGTAAATCGTATTTTCCATCTACTTCTCCGTGTTCTGCACAGGTACCATTTTGAAGAACACGTGTGCAAGAATCGGTTGTGCATCGTTTGATTAGTCCACTTCCAGATTGGATGTCTACAAGTGCTCCTTCAATGGAAGTTGAGCCATCCCCAATTTCGATGTCTTTGTTCAATGGTTCTATTATTGTTGTTCGGTTGAGTTTTATGGAAAATCGGCCGCCCCATTCATCAGTTACAACATTTTTTAGAAGGTAATTCTCATTGGTCTCAAGGGTTGGTAGATTGGATTTAGACCATTTGGTAAATTTAATCGTCCCAGTTTCATCCCCGGCCAAACCAACTTGATCGATAGAATCGCTGGTGGGATCCCAAAGATCGACTATCTTGATTTGAAGGTCTATCCATTGTCCAGATGAATTGATATCCGCGACTTTAACCTGAGAATTGGGTTTATTGGCAGATGTAGTGGAACTTTTGTATTCTGGTGTATTTCGATTAACAACGCTCCGAATGGCCTCTTCTAGAGGAACGCTATATCCCTCTACGAGAGTGCGTAATTGTGTCTCTATTTCATCTATTCCAATTTGAAATGTATCTGAATGCCTATCATGTAATTCTTCCGCTTTCTTACGTAAATCAATCATATTTATCACAATCTCCGCGTTTTTTTAATAGGAGATAGTATAGTCTTTGTGTGAGAGTTTAATAATACTTCCCAAGTTGAGTGAAAGTGAAATTAAAAGAGTTAAGATCCCCAGAAATCCTCCCGACTACCAAGGTTTGGTCGGGATGGTTTAGATGATTTTTTTGCAGGAGGCCTTTCGGGAACGGTAGGTTCCTCGATCTCCTCAACAATCAAGGGTAAGCGTTCTAGTTCTTCTGCACGAGCATGGTTGGCTTTCACACTAGTGATTTTTACGAGAGATCTGGCGTCTGGCAAAACACCATCAACGAAAATAACAAAACCGTCTTCAGTGTGTCCAACCCCGGCTCCACTTTCGTGTATGTCAGTGACAGTGACTACAACTTCTTCACCTATTTTGACGGGTTGTTGTTTTAATTCACGGATGGGGAGGCTGTAGTGATTGCACCATTCCATTCCGCTCCGTTTTGTATAAAATTGACATCCTAAACCTTGAAATCGCTCAGAGAAACTAGGGCATTGTGCCTCAAGAGGACAATTCGGCATGCGGGGTGTAGTTATTCTGCTGCCTAAACGCTTTCTTTTTACGGAGTTCTGGAAAGGGAACATTCCAAATTCGATGTTGGCTTGATACGCAAATGCAATCCATGGTGAAAAGATGACGGTTAAAGCTAAACACTTTTTGCAAATGAATGGATAGCACAAGATAATGGTTATCACTGAGATCCCTAACAGGTTGAGTGAATGTACTACATCTCCCTACCTATTGCAACATTCAGATAATCCTGTTGAATGGCAACCTTGGAATTTAAAATCTATTGAGATGGCTAGGGAACTCGATAAACCGATGATAGTTTCTATAGGGTATTCTGCATGCCATTGGTGTCATGTTATGAGAAAGGAATCATTTGAAGACCAAGATATCGCGTCTATCATGAATGATAACTTTGTTTGTGTCAAAGTAGATCGGGAAGAACATCCTGATGTCGATTCTTTTTTTATGAAAGCTTGTCAGGCTTTGACTGGAGGGGGTGGGTGGCCTTTAAATGCATTTGTTGACCCTCATACTTTGAGACCATTTTACATAGGGACCTATTTTCCAAAAGATCCAAGGTTTGGGCTGATTTCATGGGATCAGATTCTACTTGCAATGGCAGATATATGGAATAATGATAGACAAGAAATATCATCGGGGTCTATGGAATTGATTAAGCATTTAAGTGAAAATATAAATGAAATGCACAACTCAGTATTGAGAATTCAAGAGGTTGTTGAAATGGCAACAAAAAACTCAATTAAACATTCTTTTTCTACATTTGATGTGGAAAATGGAGGTTTCCATAAAGCACCTAAATTCCCACATCCAATGGAACTTGAGTTATTGATTAGGAATAGAACCGATGAGACTGATGTCATGATTGAAAGGTCGCTAGAATCTATGGCAAATAGAGGGTTGTTTGATCAAATAGGCGGTGGGTGGCACCGTTATTGTGTGGATGAAAAATGGACAGTTCCACATTTTGAGAAAATGCTTTACGATAATGCCCTTTTATTGAAAATATATTCACAGGCATTACGTGAAAAAATTGGTAACTTGGAAACAAAAAAAAGAGTAATTGACCTAACTCTGGAATGGATTGTTCGTGAGATGTTAGATTCAAGAGGTGGTGCTTGGTCGACTATAGATGCAGATTCTATTGACCCTGTGGGGATTGAAAGCGAAGGTATTTTTTACTTGTGGACTCCTGAAGATGTGAAACTAATTCTAGATGTAGATGATTCAGAATTTGCATTTAATAAGTGGGGAATCAGAGATAAAGGAAATTTTGAAAATAGTGGAAAAAATGTTCTTTCATGGGTGGAAGATGACTCTGTTCAGATGGAAAGTGAAGAAATAATTCGTAAAAAATTGCTAAATGGACGTTTGAAAAGAAAACGCCCCATGAAAGATAATAAAGTCATAACATCATGGAATGGCATGTTATTAGAAACTTGTTCTAAAATGAAAAATGAAAATGCAATTTTTATTGGGGAATGTGTTTCTAGAGGGCTAATGGAACGTTCTACTAAGAAAGATGGATCTGTCATACGTTCTTGGAGAAATGAAATCGACGGTGGAGTGGGTTTCCTCGAGGATTATGCTTGGGCAGCGTTAGGGCTACTTCACTGGGGAATACTGATGGATGATGGGGAAAAAATAAAGCGTTCATTGAAGATTACAGAAAAACTTATTGAAATGTTCGTGGATGAAAACGGAGGGTTTTGGTTTACTTCTAAAGATCATGGATACCTCCCCATACGTCAGCGATCTGAGATGGATTCTGCAGTTCCGAGTTCGACTTCTATTGTAATTACACTTTTTTCTACGCTGTGGAATATATTCCCCGATAATAAGAATTCAGATTTATGGATAAGATTGGCAATGGGATCGATAGAAAGTATTAGTTCTTCACTAGAATTGAGTAACTCAAATTATTGGGGAATGCTTAATTCTAGTGAATACCTATTCAAACCATGGTCGATATGGTTTTTTCACCATGATGGCGAAGAACCAGATTTTGTTTCTCGCCTACGTCAAGAAGCTAGTGAAATGCAGTTGGTTTTTTCAAGTAGAAATCCTATCGGGCAAAAAAATAGAGGAGATTCCAAATGGAAAGGGTGGCTGTGTGAAAATCTACATTGTGAGGAACCAACAAATAGAGAATCGGACATAATGTGGCCACCGATTAAGAATATATGAATGAAGTTCACGAAGTTACTTTGATAGTGAAAAATATAGATGAGCCAAAGAAATTTTATGAAGACATACTAGAATTAAAAAGGATAAATAAACCAAGTAGTAGGGAAGAATTTGGGGCCATGTTTTTGGTTCGAAGTATTTTCAATATACCATTTCGATGATCCTCAAGATAGGCCTTCCCTAACAGATGTTATGACAGAATTTGTTTCCCAAAAATCGGGTAAAAATAACGCTTACGTTCCCAAAAACGTAACATCTCTGAGATCGATTATGAAGACATGTTGTTAATCCTATGTGTTGACCTAGATGATGATCTTGGTAGAAAAACTGGGATTAAGACTCCGGTTATTGGACGGCAAGCTGTTGAGAGTGCCGCACTTGCTCTTGCTATAGAAGATCCTACAGACACGGATGGAAATGTCATGTTT
>WTZT01000019.1 GCA_009889685.1 Candidatus Hikarchaeia archaeon HikBin4 | reverse complement strand
TCCCCCTGACAATTGCCTGGGATTCAACGATTCCCCATCTTTTTGATACACTAATATGTCATAAGATTCATCAAGTTCAATTTGAGAATATGCATCATTTTGATATATCATCCGAAACGTATTATTTAACAAAACTTCTAGTCGGTTGAGATTTTTTTGTCTCGATTCCACCCGTAGATCTTCATAGAATTTTTTCAATTTTTCACTTTCATCTGTCAATGATTCTATATCTTTCTTGTCATTTTCGAGGATTTTGAGCCTTTCATTTAATTTTTTAAGCTCTTTCTTTTCTAATTCTTTCTGTACCTTTTCAATACCAATTTTCTCTTTTTGTTTCTTCAATTTTTCTAACTCTTCTTCAATATTTTTTATCTCTAATTCCACCACTATTCTCTTATTTTCGATATCTTTTAATTTCTCCTTTTCACCTAATTCTCCTTCTAATTTTCTCAGTTTTTTCTGATCTTCTTCGAATAAATTTTGTTTATCTTTAATTGAATCTTCTAATATTTTTTCCCCTGATTCTAGTGTACTTAATTGCCCATTAATTTGTTTAATTTCGCCGTTAATATCTTCATACGATTTTAATTTATCTATCAACTCATTACTCACTTTCCATCTTTTGTCCATCTTCTCCAACAAATGATTTTTTTCAGATAATATTTTTTTATCTTCTTGTAACGACGCAATTCTCGGAGCACCTTCGATCTCTTTACCACATTCTGGACATTTCCCCTCTTCTATCAACTTTTCCATTTTTTCAATCCCATTCTGACTCGTTTTTATCTCAATTTTCAAGCTTGTCACTTCATTCCTAAAGGAGTCCACACGAGCTAGATTATAGGGTACTTTCTCTCCACTTTTTCCCAAAAGTTTGTCTATTGTTTCTGACAATTCTCGTTTTTTTTCTGTCCTTTCTTGTATCTTATTTCTTGCGCTTATTATCCCTTCTACAATTTGGGACGTGCTATTTTTTAATTCCTTCAATTTTTCACTAGTTTTATTTTTGTTACCTCTAAGATCTCCTATTTCTTTTTTATTTTCGTCATGAGAATCAATAATTTCTTTAAGCCTTTTTACCCCATTTTGTTTTTCTTCTCGATTCCTTTCTAGTGGTGTAATTTTTTTATCGATTTTACTTCCTTCGTCCTCCAATTCTCTAATCTCTCTTGCTATATTTCTCCCCTCCTTTCGATTCAATTGGTTATTTAGTTCCTCAATTGCACCTTTTTGTTCTGAAGCTATCTCTACTATTGCCCGACGGGCTATGGAAACTCTATCTCCATATTTTTTGAGCAAACCGAGTTGCAATAATCCATCTATTAGTGCTTGTCTCTCTGTCGGTGTTGCCTCTATTAACCTATTTATATCACCTTGACGAACATACGCACAACTTATAAAGTCTTCATGACTCATTCCCAGTATTTTTTCAATTTCTTTCCCAACTGGGCCACTACCCGATATGACTTCCGTTGGAGTTTCTAATTTGCACTTTGTAGTTACTGCAGCATTCCCTCTCATCGTGATTTCTCTCTCGATATTGAATGATTCTTCTCCCTGTGAAAAGATTAAACTAACTTGTGCTTTTTTTTCGCCTTTGGTTATTATTTCTTCCAATCTACTCCTTGAAGATATCTTTCCATATAGTGCAAAAAAGCACGCATCCAATAAAGTTGATTTTCCAGACCCATTTGGACCATAAATTACAGTTACTCCTTCTTTGAAGTCTACTTGAATTTCTTTATATGGTTTAAAATTTAGTAACTGTAGCTGCTCAAACTTCATGAAAAATCACCGAGGGTATGTCCATTCCCCTCTTTGTTATCCACTGGTATTTCTTCTATTTCGCTTTGAACGGGTACCTTATCAAACTTTTTTGATTCTCCTATTATTTCTTCTATTGAACCCTTCACATGCATTTTGAGATTGCTATCTACTATATTCTCATCTCTTACTAACATATCTATACACTGAGCAGCTTCACTTAATCCCATTGAGCCAATTCTATTTTCCACAGCTTCTGCTGGATCTTCAAAATAGACCCATTCTTTTATACCTGCTTTCTCGATTTTTTCCTCACCCGGTTTAATTATAACGTGAATTGCACCCGCGTTCTTACAATATTCTTCTACCTCTGAGATAGGTATTTTTATCCCCTCCCCGTCCACAGTCATAACCACAATTGCATCTATAAATCCATGTTCTTGTTCTTTTATCTGGTCATATAGATATCCGATATCTTCTCCTTCTGGAATTTCTATATCTGGCATGTATACAAATTTACGAGTTTGAATCTTTTTTGTGCTGATTTTCACCCCGTCTTCCAAATCGATGATATTGTAACTTCTTCTTTCACGTTCTGCTATTGACCCCCTTTCAGTCGAACCACAATACGTTACCCATACATCTCCTATTTTCTTTTGCTTCTGGATATGTTCATCTCCAAGTAGCACCGCATCAAATCTAACGTTAGAAGATTTCAATACCTTCTCTATATCCCATGTATCCCGTCCTGGTACGAGCACCAATGGGGTAAACTGACCATGAGAAACTAGAATTTTATATTTCGATGAACTATCTTCAAACTGGTAATCAAGCCCCGCTCTTCCATTTGGATGAACATAATCCATCCCATATATTGCAACATTCCCCTTCTTATCTTCAATAATATATGGATCTTTCCCAAGGTGTGTAACCAAACCCAATCTCTCAAACACATCAATCCATTGTATTCTCCGCCGCATCTCATGGTTTCCTACCACTGCAAGAACTGGGATGTTATCTTTAGCCAATTGTAGAATTTCGATTATGCCTGCAATATCGATAAGATCCGGATTTGCTTTATGAAACAGATCACCTGCATGAACAATTGCATCAAATTCTCCCTCTATTGCGTCTTGTACTACTTTTCTAAATGCCTCTAAAAAATCTTCTCTTCTGGAAGACAAATGATATTGAAGATATCCAATATGCGTATCTCCTGTATGTACTATTCGCCCCATATCTGTACCTACTATCCTTCATTCCTAAATCGTTTTCTTTAGTTTTCTAAAAGCCGCAGAATTTTCTATATACTTACCGAGTATATCCTCTTCCGAGCATCCACTGTAGAAAACCTAACCTTGATCAAATGAGAACTTTCCAATCTTGAAAGGGCATACCTCACAGTACGCGATGGGAGTAATGTCTCTTCCACTAGTTCTTTTTGGGTCAATTCTTCATTATATTCTAAAACTTTCAATACTAGTTTCGCACTAGGTGGAAGCATCTTTTTGCTACTCACTTCAACCTCTACTACTTGCAGATCCCCCCAGCCCGGTTCAATCATACCTCTCCTATATAATGTCTGGTATTAATATTTTCGATACAAGTTTATTACCTAAAAACATAATTTCATTTCCATTTACACATTTTTTTCTGGTCAAATTTTAAATCCACCCACACTTCTTTCCCATTCTTTTGCGCACGACCAACGTCCGACAATCTACTATAAAATCGCCTCAATCTCTCGAAAATAATGCCATTCTCTCATCCGAAAACTCATAAGTAATGGCATCCAATCCTGAATATAATGGACGCCATCGATAGTGTAGATTCTTCTTCTAAAGATGATTTACCACTAGAACAACAACTTGAGACTCTCATTGAGCGATTGCAAGAAACGCAAGATAAAAACAGCGAGTTACAAGACAAGTTGCTAGATATCACTGCTGAAAATAGCAAATTCCTACAGAAATTAGAGCGTTTGAATCACGAGAATCAACAATTACGCCAACCTCCTTTGTTCATTGCCACTGTTCAAGAAATTTCTAAAGAAGGAATCATAATAAGGCAGCATGGAAACAATCAAGAAGCCATCACCGTTTCACGTCCTGAACTACATGACGAAATCGAACCTGGGTCTAGAGTTGCAGTCAACAGTGCCCTCTCTATTATTCATATATTGGATGGAGAAACAGATCTCCGTGCACAGGCAATGCAATTAGACAAATGCCCCACCATCACTTACGATGATATCGGAGGATTAGATAAACAGATCCAACAAATCCGAGAAGCTGTTGAAATACCACTTGAGAACCCTGAAATTTTCAAAATGGTGGGCGTTGAACCTCCTGCAGGTATTCTGCTACATGGGCCTCCCGGGACTGGGAAAACACTATTGGCCAAAGCGGTTGCAAACAAAACAAACGCATCTTTTATCAAGCTAGCTGGTTCTGAACTCGTGCACAAATTTATCGGAGAAGGCTCTCGTTTGGTGAGGGATATATTCCAACTCGCTCTAGCAAATGAACCTGCTATCATTTTCATCGATGAGGTAGATGCAATTGCATCCCACCGTATAGAGTCTAAGACTTCGGGAGATGCTGAAGTCCAAAGAACCATGATGCAATTACTAGCTAGCTTAGATGGATTCGACGATCGTGGTAACGTACGTCTAATAGCTGCAACTAACCGTTTCGACATGCTCGACGAAGCCATCCTGCGCCCCGGTAGATTCGATCGAATAATTGAAATCCCCTTTCCGACAGAAGAGGCGAGAGAGAAGATCTTTGAAATCCACACTAAAAATATGAATCTTGCAGATATAATAGACTTCAAACTTTTATCTGAACTTACCCCCGGTCGCAGTGGTGCTGATATTCGAGCAATTTGCACCGAAGCTGGAATGACTGCAATTCGCGAAGAAAGAACTGAAATATCTTCGGATGATTTCTTCACTGCCATCGATCTGCTGATTCAAGATAATAGTGCCTCTGAAGATAACATTTCAAAGACTTTTGCCTAATTAGTCCTCCATCACCCTTTTACTTTCTTAACCCCCATTTCTACTCATAACAAAATTGTGGGAATTACAAATAGAATTATCGCCAGTATGAGTAAAAGCACAATATATACTATCACCGTTCCTCCCATTACTTTCAATACGTTCTTTCTAACTGACATATAGGCCTCTTTATACTACAGTATCTTATGTCCTAGCTTTCTCTCCGCAACCACTAAATCCTCCCATCTCTATATTATTTTTAATGGAAAGTCTCACCGAGAAATACCGTCCAAAAACGCTAGATTCGGTCCGTGGGAACGACAAAGCAATTAGCACGTTTTTGAAATGGGCTTCAAATTGGAATTCTCAATCTTCTGCAGTTGTCCTTCATGGAAACCCTGGGACTGGAAAGACCTCTGCAGCACATGCACTTGCGTCGGATATGGGGTGGGATGTGGTAGAGTTAAATGCTTCAGATCAACGCACTGCAAAAATCATAAATCGAATTGCACGCAACGCTGCTAACACTGGTACAATCTCCGGGGGCTCTTCTGGACGAAAGCTTGTGATACTCGACGAAGCAGATAACCTACATGGGACCTATGACCGGGGCGGATCTGCAGCACTTACAAAACTAATTAAAGAATCTTCACAGCCCATTGTCCTAATCGCAAACGATTATTACAACATGAGTAGGGGACTTCGAAACGCTTGTGAAGCAATACGATTTAATGATATCTCCTCAAGATCGATATTGCCCATTTTACGTGACATATGTAATAATGAAACCATCCTCCCCGAAACTGGGGCACTAGAATTCATCGCAGAAAAAAATAGTGGCGATCTACGTGGGGCAATAAACGACTTACAAGCAACAGTTTCTATAGATGGGACTTTAGTTCGTGAAAATATAGTAACTGGCTCTCGCAACCGGGAAGAAAATATTTTTGAGTTCTTAAATAATCTCTTCAAAACTCTGGGGCCTAGAGAGGCACTTTTGTCGTCTTACGATGTCAGCGAAACACCAGACAATCTTTTATCTTGGATCGATGAAAACGTACCTAAAGATTTCGATAGCTCTGAATTATCTCGTGCCTATGAACATCTATCTCGTGCTGAAACTTGGCTCACTAGAACTCGGATAACTCAGAATTACTCTTATTGGCGATATGCTAGGGATCTGATGGTTGCGGGAGTCGTAGTATCCCGAAATCCTTCCTCAAAAAGTGGGTGGACTCGCTATGGTCCTCCTAGATATTGGCAAAGACTAGGTGCATCTAGGTCTTCTCGAGATCTCAGAGATAGTGTGTCAAAATCAATATCCAAAATGAGCGGTACAAGTATTGGTACTTCTCGTATAGAAATATTACCCTTGTTAAAAACTATGGTTCAAAATTGCAAAAACAGACTTTTAACAGTTCATGTCGCTGCTGCATATGAGCTAGAACCTGACACAATTTCTTATCTAACCGGATCTGGAAAAGCAACTAAAAAAATTAAAGACATACTTGAAGAAGCAATCGCATTAAGAGAGGCAGAAACTCACATTGAAGGTCCTTCTTCAGATTCACTTTTATCCTCTAGCTCACCTCCGGCTGAAGAGTTAGGATCCTTTTCAGACGAATCCTCTCCCCAATCAGATTTATCAAATTTTCTGTAAATTCTTTCTATCCTTGTTTACTCAACTTCTATTTCTCGTTCCCATAACATTGCAGCAACCAATGAGACTAATATCAGTACCCCCATTGAATTGTGCGCCACACTAATCAATGGTTCAAATAAGATTCTGTCCCCCCTAGAAAAAAACTCGGATTTTACCACTGTTAGGGCACCTAGTATCACTTGAGTTGGAAGTAGTAAAACTGCTAATAAAATAGCTTTAGTTATCCTAGACTTACTCCCATGAACTTTCCACGACTTGTACATTGCAACTATTATTAATATCCCTACAATCAATGCTAAAAATCGATGTGACCATTCGATTGCACTGGGTAAATTTGCAGGGAATAATCCATACACTGCACCGTCACACATTGGCCATTTCATGCCACATGTTAAATCTGCCCCCACTTCTTTAGTATAAACCCCAACCATCAACAGGACAAATGTCAGAACAATAACTATTTTCATAAAACGTGACTTCATAATCTCTGTTATCTTGTATCTATTTACTTCTACTTAATTTAGTATCTCTGCCCACTTTTGGTATCAATAATCCTCTTTTTTGCATATAGAATCCTTTTTACTTTCTCTTTCCCCCATTAACGCTATGAGTAATGAAGAAACATCTATGCAAGAAGCGGCACTTAAATATCATGAAATAGATCCGCCTGGAAAATTGGCTATCTTTACTACTAAACCAGCCAACACACAATGGGATCTTACTTTAGCATATTCTCCCGGTGTGGCCGCACCCTGTATGAAAATTCATAATAATGAAGAAGATTCTTATGTTTATACTGGGAAAGGAAACCTCGTAGCAGTTGTATCAAATGGAACCGCAGTTCTTGGACTAGGTAACATTGGTCCTTCTGCATCAAAACCTGTTATGGAAGGTAAAGGAGTTCTTTTCAAAAGATTCGCCGATGTAAATGTTTTTGATATAGAGATAACTTCGTCCACAGTGGAAGAAGTTGTTTCTACTGTAAAAGCACTTGAACCAACATTTGGAGGGATCAACCTAGAAGATATAAAAGCACCAGAATGCTTCGAGATCGAACGCCAATTAAGATCTGAATTAAATATTCCTGTGTTCCACGACGATCAACATGGCACCGCAATAATTTCTGGAGCCGCATTACTCAATGCTACAGATATAATCTCTAAGAATATTTCTGATCTTAAAATTGTATTCTCTGGGGCTGGTGCAAGTGCAATTGCAACCGCCAAATTTTACGTATCTCTGGGGGCGAAAAAAGAAAATATTGTTATGGTCGACTCTAAAGGAATTCTATCTAAAGGTCGCAAAGACATTAATGAATACAAACGGGTTTTCGCGAGTGACGAAGAAGGAAATTTATCAGATGCCATGGCCGATTCAGACGTTTTTGTGGGTTTATCTGTCGGAGGATTGGTCAGTGAAGAAATGGTCCAGTCAATGGCAAGTGATCCTATCATATTTGCAATGGCAAATCCCGATCCAGAAATAGGCTACAACGAAGCAAAAGCTGTTAGAGATGACACCGTGATAATGGCAACTGGACGTTCCGATTTCCCAAACCAGGTTAATAATGTTCTTGGTTTCCCATTCATTTTCCGCGGAGCGTTAGATGTACGTGCAAAAGACATAAATGAAGATATGAAGATAGCTGCATCACAAGCCTTGGCAGATCTTGCCCGGAAAGATGTTATTGATGATGTCATCAAAGCATATGGTGGTGAAAAAATAGAGTTTGGTCCTGATTATATCATACCAAAACCCGTTGACCCCCGTGTTCTATTCGAAGTTGCACCCAAAGTCGCCGAAGCTGCTATATCATCTGGGGTGGCTCGACATCCACTTGATCTCGATAACTACCGAAAAACGCTTGAAACCCGGCTCAAAAAATCTCAGTTGGCAAACGATTTGGCCCTCAAATCACTTTAATTATTTTCTCTACGTAATAGCTCTTGAAGATAGTGGAATTTCAATTCCTCTGTTGATTTCTAAATCAAATATTGATTTTCTTGCTCAGAACCACTTACTATCTATTAAAAGCTCACCGTTCAATATGCTAGTACCTGCTGCACCTCTAATGGTATTGTGAGCTAAACAGTTATATTGGATTCCTTCGAATGTTTCTTTAATTCCTCCCACTGAAATAGACATCCCACCTCCTCTGTTTCTATCCAATCTAGGTTGGGGTCTATTTTCTTCCTCAAAAACTTCTATAAACACTTCAGGCGAAGAAGAAAGTTCCAATCCCTTTAATTGCTTAAATGCACTTTTGGCCTTTTGCACCGTAACATTTTCTTCCGTTTTTGCCCAAACATTTTCTAAATGCCCATCTGTAACCCCAACACGATTGCACGAAGCAGATACTTTCATATCGTGCATTGAAATTTTGTCCCCTTCCAATCCTCCTAGTATTTTTTGAGGCTCACTTTCCAATTTTTCTTCTTCATTTTGAATAAATGGGATGACATTGTCTAAAATTTGCATCGATTTGACACCCTCGTATCCTGCCCCAGAAACAGCTTGGAGCGTTGAAACATGAATTCTTTCAAGCCCAAATATATCTAAAGCTTTTAATGTGGGTACTAATGTTATAACAGAGCAATTAGGATTTTTTATTAGTGCCCCCTCCCATCCTCGGTTATCTTGTTGAATCCCG
>WTZT01000183.1 GCA_009889685.1 Candidatus Hikarchaeia archaeon HikBin4 | reverse complement strand
AACCTTCTCCCACTTACCTTGAATAATTCACTTTTTGCCTCTACCACTACTCGAAGATGATCCCATTCCGCCGCTTCTGCAACAGTTCCTAGGAATCTTCTAACTATTAGTTCGTAAATTTTCCATTCCATCGGTTCAAGATCTTCCTTTTTTGGTATCTGTATTGTGGGGTGTATTGGGGGATGATCCGTCGTTTCCTTCTTCCCCCTTGTCGGTTTTAAATCTAGTTCTAGAAGGTACGTGGCATCTTCTTTAAACATAGAATTTTTAGAAAGAATTCCCAACAATTCTCTATGATCTAAACTTTTTGGATACACCGTATTATCCGTTCTTGGATATGTGACATAACCAGCTATGTATAGTGATTCTGCTAGGTTCATGGCCCGTTTTGCTATTACTCCTATCCTGCTCGCTGCGCGAATAAATTGAGTTGTGTTAAATGGAGTTGGTGGTTCGTCAATTCTAATTTTTTGCTTTACTTCTTCAACTTTTACTTCTCCCACCCCTTTGACAATTTCAAGTATTCTTTCAGACTCTTCCACCGACAGAACTCTGTCGTTTTCTTTCTTCTCATCTGTGAAGAAATATTTCACTTGAAATCCTTTCCCACCCTCTCCTCCTCCCACCTCTGCAAATATTTCCCAGTAATCTTCGGGAATAAATTTATCTATCTCCCTCTCCCGATCGACTATGAGTTTAAGCGTTGGAGACTGAACCCTGCCCACCGAAATAAAATCTTTCCCATACTGTTTTGACGCGAGCGATAGGTACCGAGTCAAAGTAGCTCCCCAAACAAGATCTATGATTTGGCGAGCTTCACCAGCTTCTGCTAAATTAAAGTCAATTTGTTCCGGATTATTAAAACTATCTTTTATCTCTTTCGAAGTAATCGAAGAAAATCGAACTCGTTCTATCGGAGTTTCTTGATTCACCCTTCTAACAATTTCGTATGCCTCTTTTCCAATTAATTCACCCTCTCTATCATAGTCTGTTGCCACAATCACTTTGTCTGCTTTCGAACTAACTTCCTCTAATACTTTTACAATATCTGCTCTGATAGGCTTCTTTATGATCTCCGCTTCAATCAGCTCTTCTGGATCTACTTTATTCCAATCAGAATATTTTTTTGGAAAATCCATTCCAACCACATGACCCGAAAGTCCCATGCATTTTGCTCCATCCCACTCATAAACATTGATTTTATTTATTTTTCTAACCTTGGCGGACTTATCTGATAATATCTCAGCAACCCGCTTGGCAGCTATCTCCTTTTCTGATACAATCAATTCCATCTTTTTTCGCCTCTATTTTTTTCCGAACACTCTGGCCGTCGAGCTCAAGCTATTGTAAATCTTTCTTTTCTATTTCGCCATCATCTAGAATCTTTTTTAGAATTTGATTAATGACCGTTGGATCTGCATTTCCTCGTGTTTTGGTCATCACTTTTCCAACCAAATAATTCATGGCATTCGCTTCACCTCTATCATAATCTTCTACCGCGGATTTATTTTCTCCGATCACTTCTAAGATAACTTTTTTGATCTCTTTCTCACTACTAATCTCTAATTTTTCTTGATTAATTACCTCTTCTGGACTGATATTCTCATCCAACATCCGACGTAATATAACCGATCTAGCATTCTTTTCTGTGACTTTTTCCTTAGATACTAAATCTATCAATCTTCTAAATTCATCTAGTCTATCTACTGTATCTTCTATATTCATACCTCGGTAGTTGAGCTCCCCCAGTATGATATCTGCCACCCACCTAGCAGCAAGATCTGGATCAAATTCTTCAACTATTGCCTCATAAAACTCCGCCACATCCCTCGTCGAAGTCAATTTGGAAGCTACTTCTTCTGTGAGCTTATACTCTTCATAAAATCTTTTTCGTTTGGCTTCTGGCAATTCTGGAATTTCTATATTTCTCACATATTCTTCCCACCATTCTCCTGTTAAACTAGGGAGATCAAACTCAGTAAAATATCTATAATCTCCTTCTGTTTCTTTCGCT
>WTZT01000182.1 GCA_009889685.1 Candidatus Hikarchaeia archaeon HikBin4 | reverse complement strand
CTTAGATATTGGTCATAGAGTCCCACACAAAAAATCAGTTTTCAAGGGGGGAAAATGCCCCGATTCGGACGAGAAGATTAAATAATCATTGGGGGTATAATTTGACGTGCAGAAAAGAGTAGAGAAAGAGTGGCTGTTTGCGTTGTTGGCAGTCCTGGTGTTAGGAGGGTCCATACTAGAAGAGATAATAGTGATAATAGTCCCCCTATCATTAGTTATAATTATAGTAAACTTTATTCCAAAAAAGGGGATTTTTTTTGAGTTTTTAGGAGGAAAAAATGGGTTAAAAAAATTAGTTGAATTTTCCATGGGGTTGATTTTGCTAACATTGTTAGTGGCATTTGCAGAGATGCCTACGAATGTGTTTGTGGTCTCATCAATACTAGTAGGCGGCACGTATATTATTGAAAAGGTAATGTTGGTACGAGATATATCTCCCATTCAAGAAATTGCGGGTTTTGTGGTAGGAGCATGGTTTTTAGGAACTTTTGGTCAAATTGTAATTATGATAAATGGGGCTCAAATTGGAACCTCGAGGGTTGTTTTTTTTGCAGTTATAGGGGGATTAATTGTGGCTTTATTTCGAGAGGGGTTGATAAGAAAGAATAGGACGCTTTCTATGCTAATTGTTGCGCTTGTTCTTTGGGTTCTATCAATTCCAGAACCCGCATATCTAGATATCATTCCACAAAAATTGATGATTGGGATTGGCATTGCAGGAGGATTGGGATATATTTCTTGGAGAGTGGGGGCAGCATCGGTGACAGGTATGTTAACTGGCATTGTATTTTCACTTGTTGTTATCGTTTTTGGAGGATTTGGTTGGTTTAGCATAATGCTAGTCTTCTTCGGAGGGGGGAGTTTAGTTACACGGTTAAATTATAAAGGGAAATCTGAGAGAGGGGTCGCGGAGGAGAATGAAGGGGCAAGAGAAGCAAAAAATGTACTTGCGAATACGATGATTGCAGTATTATGCGTAGTGGGTTTTTCGATGAACACGCAACTTATGATCAACGAAAATATATTCGTATTTGCCTTTGCAGGAGCCATCGCAGCTGCCATGAGTGATACGCTATCAAGTGAAATTGGGATTCTTTTTGAGAATACACGGTTGATAACTACATTTGATAAAGTCGAGAGAGGAACAGATGGGGGGATAACATTACAGGGTTCACTAGCTGGAATTATTGGCGCTTTTTTCATAGGAGCGTTGGCCAGTTTAGTCCTAGGAATTGGAATGGATGGTGCGATTATAATTGGGATTGCAGGAGTAATGGGGATGTTTGGTGATAGTATATTAGGGGCGAGTTTGGAAGATAAGTGGATAGGTAATGAGGGTGTGAATTTTATGGCGACTTTAATAGGCTCCATCACTTCGATCGTGGGAGCGATCTTAGTAGGAATTGTGATTTTATAACCGCCGGGGGAGCGGATATATCGAAATGAGCAAAAAGACAAGAGAAATGGAAGTTAATAGTACAGCACCAGCAGCAGCTATACTGTGGGCTGAACCTGCATGATAGACCACCCCACCAATTACTTCAGAGGGCAACCATGTGTGATGTGGAGAACCAATTAAGGGAATAAAATAATCGACTATATCGTTGAAAAAATGCCAAGAAAACCCCACCAATATGGCTGCAAATGAAAATGTAGTGTATCTAAAAATTAAGAATGCTTGTAGAGCCATGGCAAGATGACTCCAGAAGAGGAAATGGTACATTAGTGGGTGAAGGTACGAGAAGTCAGAAAAAAACATGAGTAAAACATAGGGAGTCCATAAACCAAGTTTGATGCATCCAATAAAAGCTATAGAAGAAATCCAAATTGAATTTTTACCCAATTTCCAAAGTCCCAAACTAAGAGCAAAAAATAGAGTTGCTACAGGGCTGTCGGGCACAAATGGCAACATCAAAAAAGGTTCTACTGAAAATTGAGGCAGATAATACAAAAATCCAAACGCAGTTCCAAGTAGGTTTATGAATATGATTGGCCAAACGAGTTTGAAAGCTATTCGTTCAAGGGGA
>WTZT01000181.1 GCA_009889685.1 Candidatus Hikarchaeia archaeon HikBin4 | reverse complement strand
ATAAATTTATTCGTCAATATGAATTGGATGCCATGTTTAATGGTTTGACGAATAAATTTATATGCCATAGACTCATACGCCTTACGGGCCACATCATATTTTACTTTCACTCCCTCTCTCTGTAATATACCAAATAATGCATCACTCACTTCTAGACTCATCATAGCCAACCCGTTTGGACCACTAATTCCTCTGTGAAAGTGTTCGTATAAACCTAGATCTACTTGGGCCGTGGACTCAAAACCAGCAAAATTAAATGCTTCTCCCAGAAATCCCACTTCCAGACCAAAACCCCGTTCTATTCTAATCCCTTTTGCATCTTGAGATCTAATAGCAAACTCTCCTGATAATCCGTATCTAAATGCATCTAAGTATTTTAAAATTGAAATATCATAAATATCTTTAAGTGACCTTATCAGTGGTGCATAGAATAGCCTACAAAGACGACCATATAATCTATCTTCTTCTATTCTGGCATAGTACCCTTTCACAAATTTATTGCCTTCAATTAAGGGAAAAAGTAGTTTATGAAGGTCCTCCCCGACATATGTTTTTCTGTCCACATCATGGCATATTGTGAATTCTCCATATTCACTAGCCAACCCAAGCGCAAGCCAAATATCGTGCCCCTTTCCATTTTTTCCATTCAATCCTTCTTTTGCCAACATTTTTTCCATTTGATCTCCATTACACCAGAGTATCTTCAGATCCAACTGAAATTCGTTCAACCATTCATATATCTCTCCCACTCTCTGTTCATCACATCGTAATGCTACAATTACTTTTTCAGGTCCAATACGCTCCATTTCCGAAAAAGTCCATTTAGTCGCATCCAAATGAAAATCCCTCTCCATCATCGGGACTACTGCCACCACACCTTCCATTGAACATTCTGGATTTTTTTCAGTTAGTTTATGAAGTGTAGTTATCTCACTCGGAACGTAATCCATAAATTGGTCTAAATTTAGGCCGACGCCACAAAAATTACTCGACTTATTATTGTACTTCGCCAGTCATCGCGGTGAACAAACGTTCTGGAAGTTCCTTGCAATATTCACGATTCTGCTTTTTCGTACTTGCAGTTATTTGGCCAGCACCGGCTTTGGGCTTTCCCCCCGCATTTGCCTCGGGTATATGTGCAAGTGCAGCTTGCAATGTATCTCCCATGTGTACTCTATCATCTCTAGATCTCCCTTTAATATGTGTCGTAGCACCCTTCTGTCCATATACGACCACGGCTGTGGTTCCTTCCAGATTTAACAGTTCATCTGCAGCCTGAGAAAGTGCATCTATATTAGATACCTCTCCCACATTGCTTATCACAAATGGACCTCTTGCCTCTCGCTTTAGAATTGAAGATGCAATAATTTCAAGCACCTCCGCGTCCACCTCTGGGTTTGCTATCCTGTCTAAACTATCTTCGTCAATTCCATCATAAAGATAAGCACTTGCAGAAAAATCAGCTTCAGATGCCCCCTTGGTAAAATTCTTTGTATCCGTTAGAATTCCGAACAATAATCCCGTAGCAACACTTTTGGGAAGTCTAATTCTCCCTTTTTTAGGCTGGCCAACTTCTTCTAGAACCGCCCCCATGTCTGAAAAATATTCTGTGACAATAGCTGAACACGATCCGTATTCTGGACGGATATCTGTAAAACCCACGCCTCTCCCTTCTCCAGGATGGTGATCTATCACGGCGTAGGGTATCAGTTTTTCCGCTCCTTTGAATCCTCTCGCAACGTTATGATCTACTAGAAAAATAGCTCCTCCTGCTATATCCTCATCAGATTCTATTTTTTCCATTGTAGTCCCCAAAATAGTCTTAAATGCCCTATTTTCTTGGTGTCTTATTTCTCCTGGATACTGTATAGTTACCGCTACACCCACCGATTCTGCTATATGCGCGATTCCTAGTGCAGAAGCCATCGCATCGGGATCTGGGTTAGAATGAGTCAGTATCACAATTCTTTCCAATGTACCAAGTTTCTTTTTCAAAACTCGACCATTGGGTCGTGTTATTCTATACTTTTTC
>WTZT01000180.1 GCA_009889685.1 Candidatus Hikarchaeia archaeon HikBin4 | reverse complement strand
TTAAAAATATATAATCCGCATATATCGTCCGCATAAAAAGAAATGTTTATGTAAGATACCAACTAAGTGTAGCGACATGCCGACTTGTGAATATTGTAATGAAAGTTTTTCAGAGAGGGGTATTGGGACCCACAGAAGGTGGTGCAAAGAAGGAATTGTAGAAAGTGCAGGCAGCGGTATAGAAGGACAAAAATTCTTGTTTGGCGCTAGAAAAGCAAAGATAACAAGGGAAACTAAAGAAACCACCATAGAACTTTCATTGAATGTAGATGGCCGTGGAAACTCAAATATAAACACTGGGATAGGTTTTTTTGACCACGTATTGGAATCGTTTGCTACACACGGTTTGTTTGATTTGGACATCCAGGCAGAAGGGGATGTGGAAGTGGATGGCCACCACACGATAGAAGATGTAGGAATAGTGTTGGGCAAATCGTTTTGTGAGGCATGGGGAGATAAAGTGGGAATAAATCGTTTTGCTGAAAGGAATATCCCCATGGATGAGTCAGTGGCTTCGATGATTATTGATATTAGTGGAAGGCCATATTTCTCATTTGAAGGAACATTTAGTGAAGAACAAATAGGCAATTTCACGAGTAGCATGGCACCTCATTTTTTTAGGAGTTTTGCGATGAATGCAGGGGTTACATTGCATTGTTCTGTGAAAGGCGGAAATGTGCATCACGAAGTGGAGGCTTTATTCAAAGCTGTTGGTAAAGGGATTGATGATGCAAGTCAGAGGGATGGAAGGAGGGAAGAAATCCCAAGTACAAAAGGGGAACTTTAGCCCATACGGCTAAGGTTCACGAGATTATAGGTAAGTTAAAATGTTTGATATAATTATGCGGAAATTTAAAGGGAGCCCTAGTCAACAAGCTGTTATTCGGCTTTTACTAACTAGAGGGTTTTCTGTCAACGATACAGGCAGAGTAGTATCGGGGACGATTGAAATTCCACATACCCAAATTGCAGGTGAATTGGGAATCGACCGGAGAGTGGTGGACTCAACGACGAATGCCATACTACAAGATGTGGAATTAAAACCAATTTTTCAAAATATTTCATCCATACCTAGTCTTAGAGATCTAGCTCCAGTACTAAAATTGTCGGTGTTGACTGTAGAGGTCAATGATGCGAACAATCCAGGGATTGTTTCAATTGTTACGTCTTTGTTAGCTAAACAAGGTATATCCATACGTCAAACAATAAGTGAAGATCCAGAATTTACGGATGACCCGAAGTTATATATAATTACAGATGAGCAGTTGCCAGGAGAGTTGGTCAATGAATTGATATCACTAGATTTTGTTAAGAAAATAGGAATAGAATAGTCACAAAAGGAGTGATAATTTTAGTCGACGATTATTTCATCAGTGCCGATAACTTGTTGAGAAATTTGCATTTCAGATTCATAACGACTGATCCAAGAAGCAAAACAACCAGGGCACAAACGTTGTGAATCTACATCTTTTTGGTCGACTATTAATCGGACAGTACGGGAAAGGGCATCAGAGATTGATTGAGAACATCCATCACAGGGTTCGGAGTTGAACATATGAGGTAGTTGGTGTCAATATACATATGCCTTACTACCAGAAAGGTTATAGAATACCTCCGAAGGTTGTATCTTAGCTCCCCACTTTATAGATAATTAATGCGCCCGGAATATGTCTCATACTTCGAACGGATAGAGGGTCAAGTTGAGAAGTGTTTTTTTGTTGCCGAAAGGGCAAGAGAAATCGGCAGAGATCCTAGCTTGGAGGTAGAGATACCTATCGCGAACGATATGGCAGGGAGGATAGAAAATCTACTTGGAATAAGTGGTATCTCAGATCGGATTAGAGAACTTGAAAAAGATATGGGAAGAGAAGAAATAGCGCTAGAGTTAGCTAAAGATTTTGCAGAAGGAAGGGTCGGAGAATATGATACATATGAGGGAATAATCGAAGGAGCAATTCGGACTGCTGTAGCTTTGTTGACAGAAGGAGTGGTTGCAGCCCCACTAGAAGGGATAGATAGAGTTGAACTCTGTGACAATAGTGATGGAACTGAATTTG
>WTZT01000018.1 GCA_009889685.1 Candidatus Hikarchaeia archaeon HikBin4 | reverse complement strand
AACCCGTAGGGTTCGTTCGAATTGTTTCCGATATATCCACTGGATCTATTATTGGAGGTCAAATAGTGGGTCCTTCCGCATCTGAGCTCATAGCCGAAGTTGGACTTGCAATTCAATCAGGAATTAATACCAACGATTTAGCAGAAACAATTCATGCTCACCCCACCTTCTCTGAGTTAATAGCCATGGCTGCTAGAATTGCATCTGCTCATTAGCGAATTGTATTCTATGACTTCTAACGACGACCTTTTTACCCTTAATGAAGTAGCCTGTGGAAGATGAGCATACTTACGTTAGGGCCCGCTGGAACATATTCCCATAGAGTTTCTCTATCTTTTTCCGACGATATAGCATTCCGAAATTCGATCACTGCTATTGTAAAAGATATCTCGGATGGCACCTTCGATAAAGGCATCATACCTGTCGAGAATAGCATCGAAGGGTCTGTCACGGAGAGCCTCTCCTCTCTAGTAGCCCACGAGGTCGCTGTGATTGAGGAAGTAGTCGCACCAATAAAACACGCTCTTTTAGCACAATCCACCACCTTCGATACCATCACAAGTCATCCCCAAGCACTAGCCCAATGCCGTAACTTCATCACTTCAAACTACCCTACCCTGAAACTTGAACCGGCAACTAGTAGTGCAAGTGGCATCGATCGTGCAACCGAAGATGCTTCCATCGCAGCGATTGGGCACCCTGAAAGCTCAAATGAAAAACTAAAAATTCTGGCTAAAAATATCCAGGACCAATCTTCAAATTCTACTAGATTTTTCGCCATAGCACCCCCCCAAAAACGCCAAACATCTGGGGAAAAAACCTCTGTTATCATCTATCCAAAAAGCGATTACTCTGGTTTATTACTCAAAATTCTTCAAACCTTCGCCGATCAAAATATCAATCTAACCAGAATAGAATCCCGCCCTAGTGGGAATAAACTTGGAGATTACTTGTTTCATATAGACTTCGAAGCAAGTTCTGATGAAAGTAGGACCTCTGAAGTATTTTCGAATCTTCAAAATATAGTGAGTAAAAATGGATGGATTAGATCTCTTGGTTCCTATACTGTAACTCACCTTTCGTAATAATTTTACATAAAAACTCAATTAGAAAGGTGTTTTGTCACTAAGTTCAATTCTTTTCTATGACTCTCAATGTCGGAGATCAAATATCTGAAGTAAGTGCCCCGAATCAACAAGGTGAAACAATGACCCTTTCTTTCAACGAACCCACTGTTGTATATTTCTACCCCCGCGACGACACCCCTGGGTGCACCACCGAGGCAGTTCAATTCAACGAATCACTCTCCCAATACGAAGCAATAGGTGCTGAAGTATATGGGGTATCTACGGATTCTGTAGATTCCCATTCTTCTTTCTGCAACAAGTATGACTTAGAATTAAATCTACTCGCCGACCCCGAAGGTGTTGTAGCCACTCATTTCAATCTCGATGTCAGCAGTGGCAAAGCAGCACGAACCACCTTCATAGTTTCTAGTGGTTCAATTCAAGCAGTCTACAATGATGTTAAACCGGACGGACATTCCGACGTTGTTCTCTCAAAACTCAAAGAAATATTAGAAGATTAGTTTTATCTCTACCATCTTTTAACATTCCATATGCCCCCCAAGAAAACTTTCGAGTTCTTTTAACTCTAGGATATAGAATCATGTACTATGGAATACCAACCATCCTCCATAGAGAGTAAGTGGAAGGATAGGTGGGTCTCGGATGGCACCTACGAGGCAAATCCTTGTGATAATGAATCTACATTCATCACTGTTGCATATCCCTACCCTAGTGGTGGAATGCACATTGGGCACGCACGAACTTATGCTGTGCCTGATGTCTATGCAAGATACCGTAGACTCTGTGGAGAATCTGTTCTTTTTCCAATGGCTTGGCATGTTACCGGAACTCCAATAGTCGGGGCCGTAGAGCGTCTAAAAAAGAACGAACCCGAACAGTTGTCCGTACTTCAAGATATTTTCGGTGTTTCTGATGAGGAATTGGACGAACTCAAAACACCAATGGGATTTGCACGTCACTTCATAGACAAACATTACCGAATAGGTATGAAAAACCTTGGTCTCAGTATAGATTGGAGGCGCGAATTTACAACCAACGACGAACGCTATTCAAAGTTTATTACTTGGCAATACAATACCCTCCACGAACGTGGATTACTCGAAAAAGGATTGCATCCCGTTAAATTCTGTACGAATGAAAAGAATCCCGTAACTACTCATGATATTCTCCGTGGAGAGGATGCAGAGTTTCAAGAGTACACATTAATCAAATTTAAATGGGGGGATTTTATAATTCCTATGGCCACTCTGAGGCCAGAAACGATACGTGGAGTAACCAATGCTTTTGTCAACCCAAACTCCATCTATGTCGAAGCAATTGTCGATGGAGAACGCTGGATCATCTCTAAAGAAGCTGCTGGTAAGTTTTCTCTCCAAGCAAGGAATATCACTATTGAACAAGAAATACCCACAGAGACGTTAATTGGTGAATTTATACAAAATCCAATAACTGAAGAATCTGTTATTATTTTGCCAGCCACATTCGTTAATCCCGACAGCGCAACCGGAGTTGTGATGTCTGTCCCAGCACACAGTCCTGATGATTGGGTTGCCCTATCTGAAGCAAAACAAAATATAGACCAACTATCCGCTTATGGAATCGAATCAGCATCACTAGATGCCATCGTCCCAATTTCTATTTTAACCGTAGAAGGATATGGTGAATTCCCCGCAAAAGATATAGTCGAATCTTTTGGAATAACCACTTCAAGTGATCCCTTGCTCAAACAAGCAACCCACGAATTATACAACAAAGAATTCCGCTCAGGCATCCTTCGAGAGTTTTATGGTGTCTATTCTGGTGAAACAGTAGAAAAAGTACGAGACCAAATCAAACAAGAATACCTAGAACTCAACCTATTCGATACCATGTACGAATTCACAGAAGATGTAGTCTGTCGATGTGGGGGGAATGTGGAAGTAGCAACCCAAGAAACATGGTTCCTCCGATACAACGATAACTCCTGGAGACAAAAAGCATTAAATATCGTTGATCAATTAGATGGAATTCCTCAAAATACCAAAAACGAATATTATCGAACGATTGATTGGTTAAAAGAGTGGCCTTGCATTCGAAACTATGGTCTAGGGACACGTTTACCTTGGGATCCTGATTACGTCATTGAACCACTTTCAGATTCCACTTTGTACATGGCCTATTACACCATCTCTCACCATCTTAATTCTATTCCCATAGATGATTTGACCCACGAATTTTTCGACGCTTTATTTTTCGGACCCACCACAGTAGATTCCCCCGACCCCCGCGCACTTGAACTTAGGAAAGAATGGGAATATTGGTATCCTATTAATTACAGATGCTCTGCAAACGATCTAATTAGTAACCACCTAACTTTCTTTTTATACCATCACGCTGAGTTTTTCGATAAAGCCTATTGGCCAAACGGAATAGTGGTGATGGGAATGGGCTTACTGGAAGGCGAAAAAATGTCTTCTTCCAAAGGCCACGTAGTTCTAGTCGAAGAAGCAATTAATAAATACGGGTCTGATACTGTTAGATTCTTTTTATTGAGTTCCGCTGAACCTTGGCAGGATTATGACTGGAGATCCGATCAAGTAGACGTAATTAGAACCCAAGTATTCCGTTTCTGGAATCGTTCTTTTGATATAATATCCCTTCCTGAGGGTGACACAAATTTGAGCAATCCTGACAAATGGTTATTATCAAAACTTAATCAAATAATTGAAAAAACTACGTCTTCCCTAGATCGTTTCGAAACAAGAACAGCTAGCCAATCCATCTTCTATGAGTTGGAAGAATATCTAAAGTGGCACCACCGGAGGAGTACTCCCACAAAATCCAATTGGGCACTACGAGAAGTGTTACGAACCCGTCTTATCATGCTCTCTCCATTCATGCCTTTCTTATCAAATGAATTACATGAACTTCTAACAGGAAAATCTGTAGACAATGCCAATTGGCCCTCTCCATCCCCCGAGTTCAATGCCCCTTTGATAGAACTCGAAGAAGATCTAATACGTGCTCTTCTTTCAGATATACACGAAGTTAAAAATGTAATCAACAAAGACCCAAGTTTGATTAGTATTTACACACCAGCTCCCTGGAAATACCAGGTACTGGAATCTCTTATTAATTCCAATTTGGACTTGGGAACTGCCATGGGTATCTTGATGCAAAATGAAGATCTACGGGCATTTGGAAACGAGATCAAGCGATTTTCAACCACGCTACTAACGTATCTCCGACAACAGTCGCCAGAAAGATTATCTTTATTAAAATTGGTCAACGAATTCGACCTTTATTCTTCTGCCAAAGATTTTTTCGAAAAAGAACTAGGTGTGAAAATAGAACTATACTCTGAAGATGAAAATTCCGTGGATCCCTCTGGAAAAGCATCCCAATCTCTTCCTTTCAGACCTGGAATCTATATGGAATAACATCAACACTTACCAAATCTCTCTGTATTCACAAATTCAAACGTTTATTTCCCCCCTCACATATACTTTCTATATGGATTCCCCCGACACACAACCAAACAAACTTCTCAGAACGGTAACTGCCCCCTATCTGAGCCGATCAGATAGCGAAATGAATATATTATCAATATTGTACGGTCTCGGATTAGTTTTAATTTTGATTCCACTTCTTCCTTTCATCATAATTCTCTGGTCATTATCCTTCCTGCGCACTACAACTCAACGTATGTTTGGTATCAAATAAATCTATTAATTATATCTTTTCCTATCTTTTTTTGCTTTATTTTTATTACTAAATATGATTAAGTATAAACATATAATTACTAACAACGTACCTATAAATGGACATTTATGCCCCTATAGTCTGGTGTTTTAAGACATTTGACGATGTAAAATACGTTTATTGGCGACGATAAGACATACTTAAGGTCTTCCGAAAGTGTCTTTTATTGTATGAGTGTCGCAGACTCTATCGCCGATTATTTTTCACAAAGATTTGGCTTTAAAAAAGCAAAGACAGACTTAAGAACAGAGGTCGTTGCTGGAATCACCACATTCCTTACAATGTCCTACATTGTCATCCTTAATCCCGCAATTTTGGGGGCGGCAATTCAAATAGATGGGTACAGTTCAGCCCAGATCACTCAAATGCTCGCCATTGTGACTTTACTTTCTGCCGCAGTGGCAAGTTTAGTAATGGCATTCCATGCCAACCGTCCATTCGGATTGGCACCTGGATTAGGACTGAACGCGTTCTTCGCGTTCACCGTGGTCATAGGAATGGGAATTGCTTGGGAAGTCGCTCTTGCCGCCGTTGTGGTTGAAGGAATTATATTCATCATCATAACCAAAGCAGGCTGGAGAGACGCAATTATCTCAGCAATCCCAAAACCTGTGAAGTTCTCCGTTGGCGCCGGTATCGGGCTTTTCTTAGCAATTATCGGGCTTCAAGCAATGAACGTTGTAGTGGATTCCCCTGCAACTTTACTACAACTTAATCCAAGCCTAGCAGCAGACGCAATAGCGCTATTGTCGCTCGTAGGTCTTCTAATAACATTCGTGCTCTATGCTCGAGGTGTAAAAGGATCCATTGTTATTGGTATCTTGGTCACCACCGTACTCGCATATGCACTCAACGCCATTGGAATGACTGGTCTTAACATCCCTGAAATCGCTCCTACTTCTTACAACATCGCACCACTCTTCGGTGCGTTCGTTGGAGGGCTCGGTCCAGCTTTTTCAAGCACAAGCGCGGCATTTGGCTTCGCACTGATCGTTTTCACGTTCTTCTTCGTGGATTTCTTTGATACAGCAGGAACTCTCATTGGAACCTCTCAACTAGCCGGATTCCTAGACAAGGACGGAAACTTACCAGATATAGAAAAACCACTCATGGCAGATGCAATTGGTACAACAATTGGTGGTATCCTTGGAACCTCCACTGTCACCACTTACATTGAATCTGCTACCGGTATTGAAGAAGGTGGACGAACTGGAATGGTTGCATTCGTAGTTGGTGTTCTATTCCTAGCATCCATCGTTTTGGTACCTCTCGCAGCCGCTGTACCGCTCTATGCATCTCACGTTGCACTCGTTCTCGTGGCCCTAATCATGCTACGTGGAGTAACTGATATAGACTGGAAAGACGTCACAAACTCAGTCCCCGCGGGACTCACCATTTTGGTGATGCCTCTCACATTCTCTATCGCCTATGGTATCGCAGCAGGACTTATCTCCTACCCTATAGTCAAAGCAGCAAAAGAAGGCAAAGGTACCGACGTTTCTTCATATTACAACGCCGCAACTCCTGCACAGTGGGGCCTTGCACTCGCCTTTGTGATCTACATCTATGTGATGACAGGCGGAGTATTGGGATAGTATAGATCCACTCTAAACAAAGAATAATATTATATTATTAAAAAAACTTAGGACAAAAAATAATCTCTCTTTCTTCTAAAACAAGAAAGGTAAGATATTCGTCCTTTGCATTCTTTTTATCTGACATTGTATGCCACGTTTCAGCTTCTCCTCTCGATCACAACTCTATAGAATTTTAGTCTGTACCTTGGTATTGCTGCTAATTTCTCCAGCCGTTTTTTCAGCTATAACCCATGAACCAACGGCATCATATTTGGAGTTCTCCCCTGGAATCATTGAGCAACCTGCAGATGGTATTACTATTGTTAGTATCCAGGGATTTCACTTTGAAGGAAAAGGAAGCACGAAAAAGCCCGCAAGATTAGTTGCAGTTGACTCTGTTGGAAATGTACTGTGGGTTCATAATGGAAGTTCTGTTGGGGCACGATGGTTCTATGACACCGATCCACTTCCCAATGGGAATATTTTCGTGGTAGCAACAGAACCTGATGGAACTCTTTTTTATGAACTCGATTCTCAGGCTGGAAAAATAAATTGGCTCCACCGTTTGCCTCTCATTGACACCCACGATGCGGATCTAATTGGGGATGATAGAATTCTAATAGCAAACATGAGGAATTACAATATTTCTACCAATCTAAATGATGACCGTTTGCTTATCTTCAATAGGACCACCGAATCATTTGACTGGGAATGGAAATTCAGAGATCATGGTTTTCAAAAAAGTGGTGGGGGAAAATATTCTGAAGATTGGACTCATGTCAACGATATCGATTTAATTGATGAAAGATATGTTATGGTGTCTATCCGGAATTTTGATCAAATCATTATTATCGACTTATTCTCTGACGAAATCGTCCTAACATTGGGTGTTGATGGGCAGCACGACATCATATACGAGCAACATAATCCACAATATTTGCTCTCTTCTAAAAATCTCCCAACTATCCTCGTAGCCGATTCTGAAAATGATCGTATAGTCGAATACGAGTATTCTAACAATACTTGGGAGCAAACTTGGAGACTATCTGGAAATTTATCTTGGCCTCGCGATGCCGATAGATTACCAAACGGAAACACCTTGATCACCGATTCTCTCAATCACAGAGTAATAGAAGTTACTCCTCTTGGAAAAATCGTATGGGAAATCCGTTCTCCGTGGGGTCCATACGACGCAGAGAGGCTCTCTCTCGGAGATGAGTCATCCGATTCTACCCTTTTAACATCCCGAGATATGGGTGTCCTAGGTAGCTATCAACTTCAAGATAACCACTCTGAAAAAGACTTCAAAAAACCTTCCTTTAAAAATACACTTTCCTCGGCATTCGAAGGAACGTTTTTAGATAAACATGTAACTTGGTTCTCTACACGATGGGCGCATATCTCTCCATGGATTTATCCAGTTTGGATGTCCGATTGGGATTTTGCTGGGGTAATTTCTGCTATATTCATTCTCTTTTGTTGGCTCTCTGCAGAACTCATACTTCGAAGAAAGATCATCATGGTGTATGCAAAACATAAGTTGGATAATATTTCATTTCCTCCCCGGCCTTAGTTCATATATTTGTTGGGAATCTCAACACACCTGCTATACCACCGAAAGCATGTAATAATTGATTCCCTTCTTCAAAATCCGTACTAACAAATTCAATTTTAGTTCCTCTATATTCTGCAAGTTCAATAAGATGTTTCACCACATCTTCTCGTTCGACAAGTTTTACCTTTTCCCCACAGTCTGAACAATTTTTCTCTACTTTTTCTGAACGTGTATCTATTATTTCATAATTTTGATGCCCGTTTCCACACACAATATTTATAACATCCTTTCTAAGATCTGAGGAAATTAGAAGTCTATCGACCGCCCCCATAATTAAATTCTCGCGTGTTGGCATGAACCCATAAGTAGCCCTTTCCCCTTGTCGGAGTTCTTTAAAAAAACGATTCATAGTCACCTTTTCCTTAATAATCGCTGCATCAGCCAGCACATCACTAGCAGCATTTACCAATTCACTCAATCCCGATTCATCAGTATATGATATGTCGAACTTTCCTAATACCTTTTCACGAAGTTCATGATGCAAATAATTCCCATCTATGAATTCATCTTTTGTTGGAGATGGCCCGCCGACCAATATTCCGTCCAATTCATATCTATCTGGAACAAAAAGATTCCCTGCCAATTCAGCTATCTCTTTATAAAATTGATCTATTGCTTCCAATCGGAGTCGATGAAACCTTTGGGCGGATTGTCCACCCTTACGTTGTTTCCCTGGTACACGTGAGGTTGTACCTTTTACCGGTTCAATTCGTGTTCCCTTTAGCCACCCAACATGTGCCTCTCTTCGATCTAATACTAGTAATCCATACAATCCAGCTTCGATCAACATCTCTCTAAGTGGTTCTGTTAAAAATGTAGAATCACAATGGTAACGAAATGTTTGAATGGGTTGGGGGGGACTCTCGAAAATTTCTGTAACCATGTCCGTTTGGCCACTACCTACATTGACGGCACCTGAAAACAAAACCATTCCATTCTTAGGTGGTTTCTTATAGTACCTCAGACGCGCCCGAATAGATGCCAACGCATTTGTCACATTAGTCCGTGTATCTTTAGATTTAATATTTGCCGCTTGAGAGTGCTCTTGCGTGATGTGAGACACCACATCGTAAATCTGCTTATCTTCTGGGATATAAATCGTCACTAGTTGAGTACCCGAACCTGCATATTCTTCATAATCCTCAAGCAGCCGTTTGAATTCATACTTACGTTTGTCGAGATCAATCGGCATATCCGCCTTTCTGTCCATTGATTCCTCTAACTTTTCATCTCGTAAGTAAGTATTGACACAGATTCACACTCTTTCTCAATATATTTACATGGAATCTGGAGATTCAATCCCAACTAAGTATAATGAATTTGACATAGTATTCTTTGTCGCAGTCACCAACGACAATCGCGCTGCCATTAATTCAGAATCTGTCCCCTTCAACACAGGACATTCTCGATAAAATATATTGAATTTTTCTGCCAATTTTTGTGTGTACGTTACAATACGATTAGGTTCTAGTGCCTCTGCAGCAGATGAAACAACAAGTGGAAATCGAGAATGTCCTGTGTTGAAGGGGACAGATTCTG
>WTZT01000179.1 GCA_009889685.1 Candidatus Hikarchaeia archaeon HikBin4 | reverse complement strand
GGATTGCCATTCTCAGAGCCGATAGCGGATGGGCCTGTAATTCAAGAGGCGATAAATAGATCTTTGGAAGCTGGAATGACTCCAAGAAAATTTTTCGGGTTGGTTTCTGAGATGAACCATGGTGTTCCAATAGTGGTAATGACATACTATAATATAGTTTACCAATATGGAGAGATTCCGGTAGAATCTTTTGTCTCTGAGTCTGTGAGATGTGGGATAAACGGGATGATAATTCCAGATTTGCCAATAGAAGAAGCAGAAGTACTGCTAGAAATTTGCAATGAGAATGGAATTGATTTAATATTCATTATCGCACCTACTACACGTGAGCAACGGATAGAAAAAATAATGGAAAAAATTTCAGGATTTGTATATGTGCAGGCTAGACTGGGAACAACTGGAATTCACAAAGATGTGAGTCAGACTACGCATGAAAGTTTAGAGAAATTAAGAGAATATGATATTCCAAAATCAGTAGGATTTGGTGTGAGTAATTCGAGTCATGCGGCAGAAATAATCAAATCTGGTGCAGATGGGGTGATAGCAGGAAGTGTATTTGTAGACATAATTGACAAAGGTAGAAAGGAGGGGGTTATTGAACAAGATACGGTTCGATTATTAGAGGAGAAAGCTCGAGAATTGGTACGTGGTATTAGCGAAGGAGTTGAGAATAATAAATCGTAACGCACATAACCAGTGAGTGCGACACGATAACACACTAATGAACACAGGAACAGCTGCAAGGTTATACAGAATTGGAAAAAATAACAAATATGTCATTGTACCAATAGACCACGGCTTAACTCAAGGGGCAGTGGATGGATTGAGAGATGTAGAGTCGACTGTTGATGCAGTTACAAGAGGGGGGGTGGATGCCATTCTTTCCCAGAAGGGAATAGCTCAGAGAGTTCATCAAAATAAGAACGGTGCAGGATATATTATGCACTTAAACGGGTCAACGGATATTGGTCCAGATCCAGCAGATAAACGTTTGACGGGGACTGTTGAAGAAGCTATTAAAGTTGGTGCCGATGCTGTTTCGTACCATATAAACGTTTTAAGTGAGTACGAAGGAAACCAAATAGAAGCTCTTGCAAAGATAACGAAAGATGCCAATGAATTTGGCATGCCGGTGTTGGTAATGTGCTATGTTAGAGGACACGAAGAAGACACGAAAGATCCGTGGAAGATTTCTCGCGCAGTTCGTCTTGGAGAAGAGCTCGGGGGAGATATTATAAAAACTGTTTACACAGGAGATTCAAAAAGTTTTGAATCAGTGGTCACTGCGACTTCCAAGCCAGTAGTAATAGCAGGGGGAGAGAAGGGAACAGACAAAGAGACTATTGAGATGGTGAAAGGGGCAATGGATGCAGGAGCAGCGGGAGTTTCAATGGGTCGTTGCATATTCCAACACAAGGATCCAGAATCAATATCACGTGCAATTATAGAAATAGTGCACAACGGGGCATCTGTTGAGAAAGCCATGGAAAAATCGGGTTTGTTAGAAAAATGAAACGGAGTGTTTGGCTTAAAGCAGATACAGGGAATTGGGAATCCAAAAAGAAGCGCATAACTGCAGGGTTAGAAGCTGGAGTGGATTGGGTACTGGTGAATGATGTTGACGTAAAAGCCGTCAGAGAACTAGGAAATATAAAAATTGCTGCGTTTGCTACCAATGATGTCCAAGTGATGGGAGCAGAAGGGACAGAGGATGGTCAGGAGGCAGCTGATGCCATAATTATAGGCAAAAAAAGTGAGGGAGATGGTACTGTAGAATTACCTGAAAGGCTCTCAGATTCTATAGACATAAAAGCTGTTAGAAGAGGAGGGGCAAATGGAGCATATATTCGAATATTGTCAAAAGAGCATGAATCGTTGGCAGAGGAGATAGCGAAAGTAGGGGAATACACACTAGTTAGTGGAGAAGATTGGAAGATTATTCCCCTAGAAAATCTAATTGCGAGAATTGGAGATAAGACGGAACTAGTAGCTGGAGTAAATAGTTCTGAAGAAGCTAGAACAGCTTTTGAGACATTGGAGATAGGAGCCAAGGGGGTATTGATAGATTCGGA
>WTZT01000178.1 GCA_009889685.1 Candidatus Hikarchaeia archaeon HikBin4 | reverse complement strand
TAGCCACTTTGGAGTTCATTTTCATTTTATTCTTATTTTACGCTCCCCGGACCGGGCCCCTTGGTGGCATCGGCATCGATCACATCTTTTCGAACCCTTTAATTTTACCAAGTGTCCTTTCCGTAGCCCTTCTAGACTCTGCTTCCCACATAGTTGCCGAGTGGGTTCTCGGACCTTCAACAGATCATGCATACCTGCCTTACCTGAAAAATTATCTCCTTTCTCTCTTGAATGCATCAGGTGCCTTGGTTCTACTAGCTTTCATTGGATTCCTTTCTGATCGTTATGGGGGGAAGCATCCTCGAAATATAGTCGCACTAGGATTCTATTGGGGAATATTTAGTTTGTTCCTCTACCCACTTTCTATAGACATTAGTTCTTCTTGGGCCGTCGTCCACACCGTTGTACCCTTTACTATTCCTGCAGCAGTTGGGGCTGCAGTAATCTATAATTGGGCTTCTGAATCTTTCTCATCAAATGATAAAATCGGAGCAAGTCTCGCTATAATTTTATTACTATTGATATCCCTTGGAACACTTGGAATCTCCATTTCGACGAGCCACATCAACTCTTACGATGAATCCAATTTTATTGTTCAATATGCACAACCAGATGCTAATATGCATGAGACTCTCAAAGCTATCCATCTAGCTTCTGTTACTCACTCCGATTTGGATGTACTCTATTATGGTGATTACTTTTTAGTTGAAAACGAAGAAGACGCTTATCTTCTTCCTCTTAGAGACGGCGAGTGGTATAATCGACTCCCCATTTCCTGGTATCTCGAGTCATATGGTTCCACTGTAGATAGTACTGCAGACCTATTATTATTCGAAGCCATTCTCGAAGATCAAAACCCACCCGTTATTATAGCGCGCTCAAATGAAGCAGAAGAAATACAATCCTTTTTGTCAGAATATCAACAAATCGAACATGAAATTCGTCAGTTCAATGTTGACATAGTTTTCTTCATTCATCAAGACTATACCCTCTCTAAAAATTAACGTCATTTTCTAATCTCACCGAATCCCCATTTGCAATTCAAAAATTAACACTTATACGGACTCAAATCCACGTAGACGTCAAGTAATATAATCATGGATCCTTGGTTTGCTATTGGTATGCTGGCATTTGTGGCATTGCTCATCCCACTTGGGATGATTCTCATTTCTTCTCTCCTCCGTCCAACCGTCCCCATCGCTGGAAAAAGAGCGTCGTACGAATCCGGTGAAATCCCCACTAGTTCTACCCACTTCAGATTTGACATTCAATACTATATGGTCGCTCTATTGTTTGTAGTGTTTGACATAGAAACTATCTTTATTTTTCCCTGGGCTCTCATATATCGGGATGTAGCCGAATATGATCTATTTTGGGCTCTTGCACCCATGTTGATTTTCATAACAGTTCTTTTTGTAGGTCTCATTTGGGCTTGGAGTACTGGAGCTATCAAATGGATGGCCTCTGAAACTCTCTCTGAAACTAAGGTGTCACCATGAGCGCCGACCCACGTCTCAATTCACGTTTACGAGAGGCATTTGGTTCCTCCCCTTTCATCCTAACAAAATTCGATGCTTTTATGGATTGGGTACGTGGGTCTTCCCTTTTCCTTCTCCAATTTGGAATCGCATGTTGTAGTATTGAAATGATGCACACGTTCGCAGTGAAACACGATTTAGATCGTTTCGGCGCAGGTGTCCCCCGGGCCTCCCCTCGGCAAGCAGATCTCCTGATTGTTCCTGGCACAATTGTTTCTAAATTTGCACCTAGAATGCGACGCGTTTATGATCAAATGCCGGAACCAAAATTTGTAGTTGGTATGGGTTCTTGCACCATTTCAGGAGGCCCTTTCCAAAAGGGATATAACGTCATAAAAGGCGTTGAAGAAATTTTGCCCGTCGACATCCATGTCCCTGGCTGTCCCCCTCGCCCCGAAGCATTAGTTTATGGGATAGTGAAGTTACAAGAACGCATTATCAGTGGACAACGTTCTCCCGTAACCGTCGATCCTTACGAACTCGAAAAATTTGGTGATCTTGATACCCATGAACTCATCGAACAACTCGCAGATCAAATCGCAGAAAAC
>WTZT01000177.1 GCA_009889685.1 Candidatus Hikarchaeia archaeon HikBin4 | reverse complement strand
TCCATGCTTAGCTTTTAGCTGAGAATGATCTGTAGTCGTATTCGTTGCTACAATCGCCTTTATATCGTGATCTTCTGCAACTTCAATCGCCTTGGACAGGTTGGCTATTTTTTCTTTCGAATCGTAATCAGGACCAACTTTCACAGCAATTGGTTTATTCTCTCTATTCTTTTCTTGCAAAGCCCCAAACACTTCTGAGAGGCGCTCTGGACTAGATTCATCATACACTTCTGGTGTATTCGGACACGATACATTGATTACAAAATAGTCTGGAAACTCATACAGTGTTTCAAATACCTTTACATAATCTTCGATAGCATCTTCTGGACCTGATTGGTTCATTTTTCCTATATTCACTGAAATAGGTGCAGAAACATTTCCCATGGATTTCATTCGCATTTTCACCCGATCTGCCCCTTCTCCATTAAACGCAAGTCTATTGATCATCCCCGCATCCTTTGGCAATCGAAATAACCTTGGTTTAGATTCTCCATCTTGTGCATCCGGGGTAACTGTTCCTATCTCTGCAAATCCAAACCCCAAGTCAATTAGACTTTTTGTAATTTCACCATTCTTATCAAATCCTGCCGCAATTCCTATTGGATTCGGAAATTCAGAGTCTAGACACTCCATTTTGAGGGCGCGGTGATTAAATTGATAATGAGATCTAATTTGCTCCCTAACCATCTGATTCGAGCTGCCCCCTTTGAGAATATTTTTTCCAAAACTATGAGCGACCTCCGGTGGCAATTTGAAAAACACCGGCCGGACAATATCATACAGAGTCACGATATCTTTTCACCTCGCCCACACGTACTGTTGTCGTTGTAGCTCTAACACACACCTTAATAATAACCGCACATAAAACTCACCATCAACCCCACTCTCAATAATTTACCATGACATCTACTCCTCATATCGTACGTTTAATTTGGGACGATGGCCATATAGACACCATCGACGTACCTGATGGTAGCACTATCCTTGAAGCTGCAATTTCAGCAGGTTGTATCATCTCCTTTGAGTGTCGTTGGGGATCCTGTGCCAAATGCACGGGCCATTTACTCACAGGAGACGTGATTCACACATCCCCTCCCCGTGTACTTCGAAAGGAACATTTGGCTGCCAACTATGTTCTCCTATGTGTCGCAGAGCCCCTTTCTGACTGCTCAATCGAAGTCGGATCTCATTTAAAAGATTCACTTTCTGCCATTTCCCGCGATTTTACTGAATCTATCACCTCTTCTACCCCCTCCTCTGCATTTGGCTGGCTGTCTCAAAAACGGAACCAGTAGCAACATCTTCCGCATCACAATCTGTGAACATTATTGCATTTTGACCCTTATCCCTATGTTCCCCCTAAACATATTTATATCCCTCTCTTATTATTATAGCAAAATTTAAATACGCTAATCTATGATTAAAGTCAGGTTTATTGGAATGATAATTTCTGTCAGAAATATAAACGCAATAACCTGGAATAATTTAAATTATGAAAGAAAATCTTAAAAGACGACAATTTTTAAAAGTTTCAGCTGTCGGTGTCGGCATTGCCGGACTCGCTGGCTGTACAGGTGGAGGATCCTCTGGATCTGGAGCCACCCGAGAAAAATCAGGATCATCTGAATCTAGTAGCGTTGTTGCAGGTGGGAGTGCATCTTCTGCCACTGGACGCTCCGAGAGACAACCTGCCCCTGGAGCATCTGCAGGATTACAAATTGGGTCCATAACCGTTCCTAGTGCTGTTATAAAAGCAGCACAGGCAGAGGGAGAATGTCTCCTTTATGGTGCGATGGACGAGCCAGACATGCTCGACCCAATCAAACCAGCGTTCGAAGAAGCCGTTCCTGGTGTAAAACTTACACCATGGGGTGGCGGTTCTTCTGAAATCGCATCCAAACTCATTGCAGAAAAGAAAGCAAACATCGTTAGTTCTGATGTAAGTCTTTATTCACTTCCAACAGCACGTGCTGCTGCAAGTGCAGGTGTATACCGTAGACTCGAAAACGACCACTGGCTCAAACAAGTAGCCGGCGATCTTAATTACCCCGATGGTCAATGGAAATCACCCGGAGCCCCCCGATACGAGCTTCCAGGATATGGACTTC
>WTZT01000176.1 GCA_009889685.1 Candidatus Hikarchaeia archaeon HikBin4 | reverse complement strand
CAGAGAATACACTTTCAAGTCCAATGAGTGCTTTTTCTATTAGTTTAAGTTGGAACCTATGTGCCTCCCCTAGCTCTACCGTTATAGAAGGAACTCCTACTTCAGAAGCTGATCTGCGCAGAGACCCAGAGGGACCGGGACCATTTATAATTATATTCGATCCAAAGGAATGGGCAAGGTGGGATACTTTTTCATCAGAAAGGTCTGCAAGTACGTGGAGCATATTGCTCCTCCCCCGGGTGGAAGTATGAAAATCAATGCCGAAATCGCAAGGTTTAATGAATGATTTGAAGATGGAATGTGCCATTCTTTTGATACTTTTTCCAGTGCTATTGCCAGGGAAAGATCTATTTAAATCTTCACTAGAAGTTGGAACATATCTTTGCTGAGACAAAAATGCAGGTACGTTTAATACAGGTAAGCATACAATAGTTCCATTGAGGCTCGCAGGATCCCATTCATGGGCTATTTTTCTAATAATTTCAATTCCATTGAGCTCATCCCCATGAGATGCTGCGGATAAAAATACACAAGGTCCTGGGTTTTTTCCGTTTATAATAGTTATAGGGATTCGGATTGGGTCTCCAAGGTAATTTTCACTCACAGTATAACGTATGTCGATAGTTTCGCCGGGGTGGACTTTCCCATCTGGAGGAAGAATAAATGGCTTCGATTTCTTCATTCTTACAGTGAAAAAAGTAAGTAAGTATGTAAAAACTTACGGGAAAGGATAGAAATAGGACTCAGAAGATTTTGTGCTCACTGGATTTCGCAAAACACGCATCCTTAATTGAGGAAATACTTGTTTTTAGAATTGGAGCTAATACAAAGATTTTAGAGCTAGAAGTAGAATCAGTAGGTAATGTCGAAAAGTTCCGAAAAAATAAATGTAGGAGTCCTGAGTTTACATAATTCTAGAGAAACAAAGGCCATTTTAAATTCCGTAGATGCCCTTGGTCATGATTCTATGTGGATTCGGAGAGAAAATGTGGAAATTATGATTGAAGGGGAGGAAGTAAAAGTAAAACCAGACGTAGATATTGTGGTAAACAGATTACTTCTCACGAAAATGGAGCAGCCAACAGAAGGCTTTGGCCTGGCTAGTATGTTTTCAAAGGTCAAGCCGATGTTGAACCCCCCGGAAGCGTGCATTACTGCAATTCATAAATTTGCAACTGCAACGTTATTGGCTAGAGAAGGAATTCCAGTTCCAGATGCATTACTGACCCTGGATCATAAACGATTGAATAGAAAAAAAGAGAGGTTTGGACAAACCGCAGTGTATAAAACTACTATTGGTACAAATGGAGGTGGCACTTGGAGGGTAGAGAAAGAAAATAGAATTAATCCTCAAATGGGTCAAAGAGAAGCTTTTCTACAAGAATTCGTTAATAGTGGTCAAGAGAGAAATAGCGATCTTCGGGTGTATGTTGTAGGTGGAAAGGTCATAGGGTCAATGAGTCGTTATGCTCCGAAAGGAGATTGGAGAACTAATGTTTCACTTGGTGGAGAAATAGAAAATGCCGAGAAAATCCTTACAAAAGAACTCGAAGATATATCAGTGAGGGCTACAGAGGTGCTTGGGTTGGACTATGCAGGAGTAGACATTGTAGAGGGAAAGAATGGTTGGAAAGTACTAGAGGTGAATCCAACTGCAGGGTTTAGAGGATTATACAGAGCAACAGGGATATGTGTAGCCCCATATATTGCAGAACTAGCTATAATCAGAGCGGGTGGTACTATAGAGCATGAAATGGTCGAAAAATTATCATCTAAATTTGACGATTCAAATCCAAGTTCGGTTCCAAGAAGGAAAAAGCCTGAATATGAGGGGGACATAAATATTGTTGATTACATCACGGAAGTTGTAGTAAGAGGAACGAGAGGATATGAAAATGTCGAGGCCAAAGCAGATACAGGAGCTGCGAGAACCAGTATTGGTATGAAACTAGCTGCTAGAATTGGGGCGGGCCCAATACTGGATACGGCTTTGGTGAGGACAGGGAATGAGAAAGAGGGACGTACTAGGCCACTTGTCGATATAGTGGTGGGAATAAGAGGTACGCAGTATACAATTACTGCAAGTATCGAGGATAGAAGACATATGGACTACCAGATCATTTTGGGGAGAGATATATTG
>WTZT01000175.1 GCA_009889685.1 Candidatus Hikarchaeia archaeon HikBin4 | reverse complement strand
CACTTACCCATTCTCTTGTTCTGTTTGTAGACCAATTTATTATTCCATTATTGGTAATGATACTGGCATTATTTACGGGATTATATTCGACATTGCTCCAGGCTAATTTGATGAATATGGAAAAAATGGGAGAATACCAAATCGAAATGAAAGAATTACAAGAGCGGCAAAAGGCGGCTCAAAAAAGTGGGGATAAAGAAGAGATGGAGAGATTACGAAAAGAACAAATGGAAGCGATGGGAGATCAAATGGGAATGTTCAAATTGCAATTTCGCCCAATGGTTTGGATAATGGTATTTACAATACCAGTGTTCTTGTGGATATATTGGAAAATACTTAGTGGAAATATAGATTCAAATGAACTTACAATAATAGTTCCATTTGTAGGAGAAGCAGATTGGATAGAGGGATTAATAGGACCCATCCAATTATGGATTGTGTGGTACTTCATGTCTTCGATGGCATTTACTCAAGTGATCAGAAAGGCATTAAATATCAGAACGGGTGCAGCGTAGAAGGGATCTCTTTTTAATTAAGAGGACCAAATAGGTCACATGCTGTTAACCGTTTCAGGCCCGCCAGGAAGTGGCAAAAGTACTGTTGCGGAGGGAATATCGGTTAGATTAAACCTAGAATATATAAGTGGGGGGAATATCTTTAGGAAGATAGCAGAAGGGCGCGGAATATCAGTAGGGGAGTTAAATAGAATTGCAGAAGATGATGATTCCATAGATAGAGAATTGGATGAAAATATAAAACAGATTGCAGAAATGGAGGATAACGCCGTGATAGAATCTAGGTTGGCGGGATGGATGGCAGGTGAAAATGCAAATATACGGATATGGCTCGATGCACCAATTGACATACGTGCGAATAGAATTGCGAATAGAGAAGACGAGGAGATAGACCAAATTTTAAAGGAAACTATAGAAAGAGAAACTTCAGAAAAGCATCGTTATGAGGAATATTATGGTATTGATTTTTCAGATCTATCGATATATGATTTGGTAATTGACACATCAAAAGAGGATGTAAATGGAGTAGTAGAGAGGGTAATGCGATTTGTCGAGGGGTTTAGTGATGAAGCTTAGAGGGCCACCCGAAGATAGAAGTATACCGGAGTTGCTATCATTTGGAGTAATAAATATAGACAAACCAATAGGTCCCTCTTCTCATCAAATCTCGGCGTGGGTCAGGGAAGTAATAGAAGTAGATAAAACGGCTCATTCGGGGACATTGGATCCGAAAGTCACAGGGTGTTTGCCAATCTTGTTAGGAGATGCAACGAGGTTATCAAAAATACTACTGGGTAAAAAGGAATATGTGGTGATATTGGAATTGCATGAAGATGGGAAAAAGGAAATAGAATTAAATCGGGTTTTAGAAGAATTTAAGGGCGAAATTTATCAAAAACCACCAAAAAAGAGTGCGGTTTTGAGGAAATTGCGGATTCGAGAGATATATGACATAGAACTACTCGAAATCAAAGGGAGAAAGGCACTGCTTAGGGTGGAATGTGAAAGCGGGACATATATTAGGAAATTGTGTCACGACATAGGTCTAGTTTTGGGGCATGGGGCACATATGGGAGATCTTAGACGAACGAAGAGCTATCCGTTTGATGATAGTGAGTTAACAAAATTGCACGAATTGGTCGATGCGATGGAAATTTGGAAGGAAGAAGGAAATGAAGAATTAATAAGAGAAATAGTACACCCAGGAGAGTTGGTTTTGGAAGGAATACCAAAAATAATAATTTCACAAACCGCGGCTATGCAAGTGGCAAAAGGTGCCCCAGTATATGCACCGGGTATAATTTCTGCAGAGAACGAAGAGATCTTAACAGAAGGTGTGGAAGTGGTGTGTTATACTCAGGAGGGTTCTGCTGTTTGTCTTGGAGAGTTTACTGGGAAAATTGATTCGAGTAAGGGAAAAATAGTAAATTTAAAACGTGTATTAGTGTGAGACTGTGGAGATTCGAAGGGCTTAATGCCCGAACAGATCTACGATTGTTTTATGGGGCCGTGGGGTAGTTTGGTATCCTCGGCGGCTGGGGGTCGTCGGACCTGAGTTCGAATCTCGGCGGCCCCAGTCTAGCAATAACGTAGTAGCTCGAAGAAAAATATTTTTGTGTTGATTGAGTTAGTTTAGAGCGAA
>WTZT01000174.1 GCA_009889685.1 Candidatus Hikarchaeia archaeon HikBin4 | reverse complement strand
TTGACCACTGAGATTAAAGACCTACGCGACTCTACTAGCAATAAAAAGAAATAATATATCCTACCAATCCTTAATATAGATCATGTCAATATCTACTAATTTACCATTCCTCCAATCCTGGAGATCTCATATCTCTAAGATAGGGCCCTCTTGGATAGTGGGCGCAATTGCCGCAGGACCTGCGACTATGGCCAGTGTCATCACGGCCGGAGCAACATTCGGTTATGCCTTTCTCTGGATAGTAATTTTATCTGCAGTTCTAGGTTCTCTAGCACAATACCTTTCCATGCGATTGGGTTTGTTAACCGGAGCTGGTATAATTCAAACAGTTGAAAGAAATTTAGGTGGAAAGTGGGCCTGGCTCCTCGTGATCGATGTAGTAATATGTGCCGGTCTAGCACAACTCATCATCATGAAAGGCGTCGCCGATATTAGTGAAATAGTCACTGGCATCGACTCCCGATTATGGGGGATCATGTGGGCAATTATACTTGCCGTTGGACTCGCGGGAAGAGGATATCGTTTCATAGAATTAGTAGCAAAAATTCTCGTCTGTAGCATTGTATTAATTTTCATATCTTCTCTATTTGTTATTCCTATTGATCCCATAGAAGCAGTACGTGGTGTCATCCCAACTTTCCCCACTGGAGTCAATGGGGCTTTACTGGCCGCTGGAATTCTAGGTGGAGCTGTTCATGTTTCTCTAATCACAGTTCATTCTTATGTGATGATGGCTAGGAAGTGGACTAAAAATGATTATTCTCTAGCTTCTTTCGATATCGGGGTGTCCATGCTTGTAGCATTTGGTATATACAGCATAGCAATTTTTCTTGTGGCAGCTAGCGTTCTTCATTCCCCTGCAATCAATCCAGCCGAACTTACTGCTGTAAAAGCAGCTCAAATATTGGGCCCCATCGCGGGCCCTCACACAACCTGGTTGTTTTTACTCGGCCTTTGGTGTGCGGGCATTTCCACCCTGGGCGGAAACACGCTCGTTCCTGTCTACCCTATAGCAGATAAATTAGGTTGGTCCATTGATGGATCACCCGATTCTTCACTCCCCCCCAATTTAAATAAACTCATAGGTCGATCTCCTGACCAACCAATAGCTATATCGAGACACAGAGTTCTACTTGTGATCTTTGCTCTTTTCTCTGCTAGTGGTGCATTCATATCCGGCTCGTTCTTCTCATTACTAGTTGTGGTATTGGCACTCGGACTCGTTGGCACTCCTTTTGCATTACTTATAGTTCTATATCTCTTGAACAACTCCACAATATCTGAAAGAAATCATCCCATTGTGAATCTTGGAGGCGTAGCTTTGATTCTTATTACCTCTTATACTGCAGGGACTTACATGCTAAATAATCATCTTGCATCTGCAATCGCCAACCCACTCTCTCTATCCGGTATGGCAGTGATATTTTCAGCCATTCTTTTCTTCTCAATGCTCTTGTTGATTTTCAAATTTATTCTAACCGAATTCCCCCTGATCTTAGATCGCACTAATGAGTAATTTTCCATTTCCTCTTGGTGGATCTACTCTCATAACTGGCCCTTCAAATTCAGGAAAAACAACACTTACCTCCCAAGCCATATCCCATTGGATCTCCGAAAACGGATCTGAAAATATTGTCATTTTGGAGTTCGGCCCTGAATATTTTCACAATGGAAAAATATTAGGAAGGCACCTCTCCCGTTTCATAGATTTCCCCCCCGATATCTGGTACGGGCATTTAGAAACATATGCCCCTCGTGCAGAAGGTAGGGATCTCTCCGAATCCATGAAATTGGCGGCTATAAATGCGGAAAGAGCTTCTTTTTTATTAGACACTCTCCCTCCCGATCCAATCGCAGTCTTTGTAAACGACACGACCATTCCCCTCCAATCCCCCTCCACCAATTTTCAAACTCTGGTTGATTATTGCGACCAGGCAACTTGTGTAGTGTTAAACGCATTTAATGGAAGTGAATTAGGTTCAGTAGACCCAATTTCCCAATTTGAAATATCTTCTATAGAATTACTGCAAAGTTGGGCCAATCGTTGCGTAACTCTCCCTCTATAGATTCTCCGTTTGACCTATATGCGTTTACGATCTTATCCTTCTAAATCCTCTAACAATTTTTTAGAGTGGTCTGCCACTTTGACCTTCAAATAAACCTGCATAATTT
>WTZT01000173.1 GCA_009889685.1 Candidatus Hikarchaeia archaeon HikBin4 | reverse complement strand
GCGCCCGAATGGGCGACCACATAGATATCGAGGTGTTAAACTTGCGTATTGACGAAGCGATTGAAAAATATTATCTGGTAGAGATGGTGAGTCGAGAGCTACTTGTAGTAGGACCAGCGGCTTTGCCTGAGCTTCCAGAAGGTGGCGAAGATTTACCGCACCTCATTCTAGTGGGGAAAAGAGAAATAGACATGGGAGAAGTAGAAAAAAGTGTTAGAGAAAGAATAGGCAGAGAAGTCGAGATAGTAATTTCTAAGAAAGATAGAAATCAAATGGAGAGTTTGCTGGACGTGTGTTATGATTTGGAGATGTGGGTGGGGATGGGTGTTGAAGATATTCGGAAAAAACTCGAGGAAAAAATGGACCATATAGCAGATGGTGAGAAATAGCGTTAGAGATGGATACTAAGAAAATAACTCAGATAAGAGCGAAAGAGTTGATAATAGAAGGGAATTCAAGGGCCGCAGTAGTTGTTCCATTAATTTTAGAAGGAAAAAAAGAGGAGATACTATTCACAAAGAGAACTGATTGGCTTGAAGAACATCCAGGACAGGTAAGTTTTCCAGGCGGCAGATATGAAGAGAAGGATAGAATATTAAAGAGAACGGCGATTCGAGAGGCAGGGGAAGAGATAGGCATACAAGTACATGAAATTGAGTTTATTGGCAGACTTGATGAATGTAGAACGATGACAAAATACACAATAACTCCATTTATTGCACAAATACCTGATAGAAAATATATTGGGAATGTGGAAGAAGTTGCAGAGGTCATAAGATACCCAATTGAAAAGTTAATTGAAGCAGATAATTTTGAGTGGAAAGAACATACGAGTGGTAAAGAAACTATATTGTTACCTCATTTCTACATAGGAGATAACGTCATATGGGGAGCTACGGCACGTATTTTAGTTCAATTATTAGAGATCACAACAGAATGGAAATGTTAGAGTTTTGAACGGCCAAGGAAAAATAAAATAGAAGACCCTAGGAACAATGCAACTATGAGTCCTACGAACGCTAACCCGTAACTGCCAGAATATACTGCTACTATACCAACATAGGTGGATCCGAAACTGCCAACTCCAGTGTATATTGTTTTAAGAGCGCCAAAATCGCCTCCTACAGTATCCTCGGGGAAAAGTTCGAATAGGTATGATTGCATTACAGGAGGAAATGACCATGTCCCAAGTGCATATACAATAATTCCAAAAATTACCAAAGTGGGTGACTCGAAAAGAAGGAGTATGGTTAGGCCGATAGCGCCGATGAAAAGTGCAGCCATTGTGAAATACATTCTTGAAAATCTATCCCCTATAAATCCACCAATCAGGGTAGAAGGAACACCGACGATAAATAATGTTGCAAATCCGATACTTGTAAGAGTGGTTGAGAAACCACGTTCCATCAATAAGAAAGTAGGGAGGAAAGAAGAAAATGCTTGACTAGTTATGGCAAAGAAAATATAAGCAAGTAGAATTAATCTGATTTTTTTATTACTAAATACCCGAGATCCGGTGCTCCCAAGATCTAATCGCAGATGTGAATGGGAGATATATGGAAATTTACGCTTAAATATCCAGTGACCGAATTTGTAAGGTTCAGTGTTCCATTTGTGTAGCAAGATAGTTACACAAATTAGCAGTAGAATTACAGGAAAAAACGCTTGCCTCCAAAATGGGTATCCGAGGATTGCTCCCCCGAGAGCTACTCCACCAAGTAGTGCAGCAATGGCACTCCCAGTTCTACCAGAAGCGACTTGAATTCCAAATGCCTGGCCGCGTTTTTTTGAATAAAAATCAGAAAGGAGAGCGCGTGTGGGGCAGAAATATCCTCCAGCACCGACGCCGAGTAGGGCGCCTGCAGCAAGAAATTGGAAATATGTTTGGATTTGGGTTAAGAGAATGAGCCCAAGGACCATTGCAGAGAGACTGAGTACTAGAATTGTTTTTCTAGATAATTGGTCAGAGAATCTTCCTCCAGGGTACTGTGCTACGGAATAAAATAACCAAACGACTGTTAGAGCAAACCCTGCTTTGTCAGGAGTCAATGATAGTTCGATGGAGATAAGAGGAAGTAGAACAGGGAGGAGAGATCTTCCAGCCATTATCATGAGCCATCCGAACGCTAATAGAAGAGAGATTTTACCAGTATAACCTCGAAGAAGAGATTCTTCAGGGA
>WTZT01000172.1 GCA_009889685.1 Candidatus Hikarchaeia archaeon HikBin4 | reverse complement strand
CTGAGATATATAGTTGTGTGGGTTCGCACTCTTCAATCATATCAGGGTTTGTTCCATTAGAAACTAAAAAGGTGGACATATGACGTGAATGAAACTCTTCGATTAACTCTGGCAAATAAGGATACAACGTGGGTTCTCCATCTAGAGAAATAGCAACATGCCGGGGTTCCATTGCTTGCTGAAAAATCTCTGGTTGGACATGTTGATTTCCGCCAAAACCAGAGAGAATTTTTTTCTGTAGAATGATAGAAGCATCTGCAACCGCAGAGGGGTCATCCCACTCAACATTATCAAGCTCGTATGCATGACCTCGATGATCACGCCAACAAAAAACACAGCGTTCGTTGCACTTGACAATTGGTGTCATTTGAATGCATCGATGGGATTCAATGCCATAGAAAATATTTTTATAACATTTTCCTTGGCCTCGCAACGCGTTTGCCGTCCACCCACATGTCTGAGCAGCAGTATGCCCAATATGTTGATAATTGGGGTAATCTACTTGTTTAGGTCCATCTGGGCAGCCCATATATAGAAGATTGTAGTTCGCTGATGGCAAAAGTAAAACGATCTTGTAGGGGAGAGAGTTAATCTAAGTAAATATGAAATAGGAGACAAAGGGGTGATCTTTTATCAAACCAAGTATAAGGAAATGGCATGATCCTCGCAATGCGCAGCGAGGTGGAGAATGCATTTAGACGTGTGTGTTCCCAACTTGACCTCCAGATGAGTGATTTTGGACTGGAAGAGCCTCCAGATGGGGTAGAGGCGGTACTAGCCTCTAACATTGCATATCGTGTTCAAAAAGAAATGGGAAAATCTCCTGCAGAAATTGCAAAAATAATTGTTGAATTAATAGGTTCGGAAAATTTTCAATATGTAGATAGAGTTTACGCAGAAGGACCATACATAAACTTTGTTCCATCGAATAGATATTTTAAAGAAACTTTGGAAGCAGCCCAGAGAGAAAGTTATGGCCAATGTGAAGAGAGGGAAGAAATAATAATCATAGAACATACTAGTGCCAATCCAACGGGTCCGATTCATGTTGGACGTGCTCGTAACCCAATTATAGGGGATTCGATATCTCGAATTTTATCTTTTTCGGGGTGTCAAATAGAGAGGCAATACTATGTAAATGATTCGGGGAAACAAATTGCAACTTTGATATGGGCATTCGAAAAATTTAGTGAAGACGAATTAGTAGATTTGAAAAAAGATAGAGGGGATTATGACATAGTTAGGTATTATCAACTATCGAATTCGTATTTAGAGGATTCTTCTACAGAGGATAGAAATATTGCTGAGTTTGAGATAGCGGATATTTTAGGAAAAATAGAATCTGGAAATGAAGAGATACATCAGAGGCTAATGTCGATAACCGAAATGGTATTGGAGGGTATGAAAGAATGTTTATACCGCATTTCTGTTGAATTTGATGAATTTGTTCGGGAAACAAGATTTATCCAAGATGGATCGGTTGGGGAGATGGTAGATCGTTTGAAACAGTTAGATTGTGCATTCCAAGAGGATGGGGCTTGGAAACTGGGCATCCCGGGGGGAGAAAAGCCATTAGTATTCCTTAGGTCCGATGGGACTTCCCTATATACAACTAGGGATTTGTGTTATCATGAATGGAAACTTAAGAAGGCAGATAAAATTGTTACAATACTTGGGGAAGATCATAAACTCCAGGCCGAACAATTGATAAAAACTTTGTCACTTTTGGGAGCGGATACTAATAGAATTCGACAGGTTTTTTATTCATGGGTAAACCTTCCAGAAGGCGGGATGAGTACCCGGAAGGGTACGGGGATTAACCTAGATGATTTACTCGATGAATCAGTGGCAAGAGCTAGAGAAGAAGTTACGAGACGTGAGGATTCCAGAACTAGAGAAATAGAATTAAAAGAGTCAGATATTGATCGGATTTCGCGACAAGTTGGAATTGGCGCAATTAGATGTGGAATTGTAGCCACCCAACCAGGTAAAGGGATCACATTTAGCTGGGACGATGCACTAAGTTTTGAGAGACAAGGCGCACCATATATGCAATATGCTCATGCTCGTTGTTGCGGGATATTGGCGAAACAAAGTTTGGACATTCAGGACGTAGATAGTACATTACTTAGTTCTAAGGAAGAACTAGATCTTTTACATGAGATTTCTCGATTTCCACTT
>WTZT01000171.1 GCA_009889685.1 Candidatus Hikarchaeia archaeon HikBin4 | reverse complement strand
CCTCTTGGGGGTCAAAAAACTATAAATCACGTTATGATAAAAGAGGCGAAAAGAAATAATGTTCGAATAGAACTAAATTTCAGTGAACTCCTCCGTGAAAGTGGCAAAAATAGGATCAAATCCCTCAACCATCTTAAAAAACAATGGAATCTCCTATCTGCATATGACGCCCCATTTGTCGTTAGTTCCGATCCGGCATCTCATCTTGATTTGCGCTCTCCCCGAGAACTCATGGCTGTAGGGAGTCTAATAGGAATGGAGCCAGAAGATGTTGAAGCAGGTCTTTTAGAATGGGGCAACATCCTATCTAAAAATCTCGATAACCTCTCTGGAAAGTATGCCGATTTAGGAGTAAAACGCGGAAAATATGGTGGTTCTAATTGAAACCTCTTCCAAAACACCTTCGTCCTCGTTATCGGTATATTGTAGTTTCAATAGAGTCTTGGCCCACTGCCAAATTAGACAAACACACATTTCAACAAGCAATATGGACTTCTACAAGTAGATTATTTGGTGATACTGGTGCCACCACTGCAGATTTATTCCTCATTCGATTTGAATTTTCTAATGGCTCTGGGTGGGGGATAATTCGAACCCATCGAGATGCTTTGTCCATAGCAAGACCAAGTATAGCTTGCATTTCAAAAATAAACGAATTCCCTGTCGGTATCCTTGTTCGAGGAGTCAGTGGAACAATCAAAAGTTGTGAAGACAAATACCTCTCAAAACTATCCGAACCAGTCATTCCTGGAGAACATCTTTTCAACACGAAAATATCCCCTTCTTTTACCAGAGGCCACTGCATCGATATCCAAACCGATACTGACTTTATTGGAGCAACCCACCTAGATGTTACCTAAGTGATATAGCATGCATGGCCAAGCACAACAACAAGCATACGATAGGGGCATCACAATATTCTCTCCCGATGGCAGGCTTTACCAAGTAGAGTATGCCAGAGAAGCTGTTAAAAGGGGGTCTCCTAGTATTGGCATCCGAACTCCCGATGGAATTGTACTGGCAGCAGATACTTCTACACACCAACTCCTTCAAGAACGCTCTTCCGTGGAAAAAATCCATAAAGCAGACGGTCACATTGGAATCGCGTCTGCAGGACACGTTGCAGACGCAAGACAACTAATCGATTTTGCACGCCAAATGGCCCAAATAAACCAATTACGGTATCAAGAACCAATTGGAATTGAAGCATTATCTAAATTTGTCACTGACCATATCCAACAATACACCCAAATAGGAGGGGCAAGGCCCTTCGGATCTTCTCTTATTATTGGAGGAATAGAAGATGGTTCTCCCCGTCTATTTGAAACAGATCCTTCTGGAACTCCGTATGAATGGAAAGCAGTATCTATTGGATCAGATAGGCCAAAAATAAAGACATTTTTGGAAGAAAACTACTCTTTAGATCTATCTTTGAAAGATGGTATTGAACTCGCTCTAAAATCATTGGCAGAGGTCAGTGAAGATGGGATAGAACCCGAAGGGGTCGGAGTAGCAACCATACCTGTCGAAACCGCCCTTTTTGGTTCTCTAGACCTCAAAGAGATAGGAAAACATATTAAAAAGCTAAAACTCGCCCCAAAAAAGAATAAAGACGATACAAAAAAGAATAAAGACGATACAAAAAAGAATAAAGTCGATAAAAAGTAGACCTTTCTTATTTCCCTACCGCTAACGCCCTTTTTTATCTGAGCACCTCTATGTAACTCTTATGATCTCCCTAGACAAAGCAGTCATCGCACGTCTAGAAAAATTTGGGTCGCGTTTTGAAGTTCTAGTTGACCCCGACGCAGCTCTATTGATATCTTCCGGAAATTTTGATGGAAACATAGAAGATGTGATTGCAGCACAAGACGTATTTGAAGACGTTTCCCGTGGCGATAGACCTACTGAAGAAAATCTAAAAAAAGTATTCAATACAACAGATCCTCTTCTTATAATCCCCGAAGTCATACGACTAGGTGATATTCAAATCACAGCTGAACAACGTCGAGAAATGCAAGCACAAAAACACAGGAAACTTGTTAATATCATCACTCGGAATGCCATCAACCCTCAGATGAACAATGCCCCCCATCCACCTGCTAGAATTGAAGCCGCACTTGACCAATCTGGTTTCCGTGTCGATCCTTTAAAACCTATTGAAAATCAGGTTGAGGATGCACTT
>WTZT01000170.1 GCA_009889685.1 Candidatus Hikarchaeia archaeon HikBin4 | reverse complement strand
AGGGCCTCTTTTTGACCACAAACTTGACAAATTGCCATAGTCAAACTTGGAGTTTGAGTATGAAATGAGTTTGGTTTAGAAGAGAGAAGGGATTAAATTGTATGAAAAAATTACAATCGATCTACATCCACGTCCTCATTAGATTCATCGGGAGTTATATTTGTTGGAGACAGTTTTCCAAAAACTCCAACAGTACCGACTTGTTTGTCATCGGGTGTGCCGCTTTTTAAGATTTTAATAGCAGACTTGGGGACCTCTATGAGTTGTGTTTTCCCATTTACTATTCTTTGTAAAACCACAGTCCCACCAGGATCATTTCTGGTTTTGAAATTTACCACAGCTGTGAAGAGAGACCAGAGAATCACGATAGAGCCCAAAAAATAGATTATAACAACGAAGAGGGTAATATGATTTGAGGTCGCGCCTATCCATTTGTAAGGATATGCGTACCAGAAAAGTAAAACTCCAAAAGCAGATATGCTAGCTCCGACTATAGCAGAAGCGCGTTGGTATTCGGTCGCGGGGAGGACTGCGAAAACTCCTAGTAAGAATATAGGAAATCCCAATCCTGCCAATAAACCAGATATCCTACGTATGACAAAATAACCGAAATCTAGGTTTACTAGGATATTGGTGGTACTAAACAATATACCAGCGATAACTAGAATGCCACCTGTCGCAAAAAGTGCAGTTCCAGTATGAAGATTTCTTCGACTTTTTCTACCTGTACTATCGTATACTTTTGCCAGACTGGTCATAATGTGTTTTATTCGACTTCAGATAACAAAAGGGTACTGTAGGAATAAGAGATTGGAAAGGAATTAAAAATCTGAAGGTGGTTTTTGTGAGGAAAAATGCCTCAGATGAATCTCGAAGAAGTTAATGGTTTTGCCAAGAATTGGGATAGTATGGCTAAGGAGAAAACTAAAGGGGAAAAAGAAGAAAAATCTAGTTCCGAGGGTATGAAGCTTGATATTGATGGTACAGTAGAGGGAGCACCTATTGAAAGGATTGCATCTAGATTGACGTGGCCACAGGAGAAAAGTGAAATTGTACGAAAAGAAGGGGGAGAACTTATCAGAACGCCGGATGGGGCAAAAAAATTGGAAGAGTTATTAGAAGAAGTAGATACAACATACTTCTCTAAGCGACAAATGTTCGTAGAGGTTATTGAAAAAAGAATAGGGAAAGGAAACGTCTCGGTTGTAGAGTGAGATGGAAAGCGAATGGCTTAAATTAGAAAACTAAGAGTGAGGAGAAAAATCAGCTATTTTTGATTGTATTCCAGTTAATATTGTAGATTTGGATTTCAGAGTGCCTAGTGGGAGTGACAGAGAGATTGAAATTTGATTTAGCGTAGTATGGAAATTATCGAAATGGTAAGGTTCTTCCCGGAAAGCATTTCGGACACTCTCCCGTATTTGCCAAACTCCAACTGGAGCCCAATAGGCATCAGATACCTCCCGAATAACGAGACATTTACATTGTTTTTTTATGGAGATGAGATGTTCTAGAACTCCTAATCGTGCGGCGTAATAGGCACCTGCGGTTTCTTTTGCATAGGAAGCCCTACCATAATACCCCTCATGCTCACTAGAAATCCAGATTTGGTTTGAAAGACTAGGATTCCAGACACTACCAGGTGATTTGATTTCTATTAACTCGAATTCCCAAGTTCCGGGGATCAAAAAAACCCAATAAGTATTTCCGATATAACTATTTCTCCAAACAGTAACACCATCAATATTTGAAAAAGTGCATACTTGTTTATGTAAAGATTTACCAACCATATCATCTACTGCGGTGATGGACCATCTTGTGGGAACTAGACGGCGTTGGTCGCGTAGGCCCATAGCTCCAACAGAAAAAATTCTATGGATATCATAGACGTCTAATCCTTTTTTATAGAGAAAGGATATTGCACCTCTAGCGTCCAAATCGTCGTCTGATAGAGTTGCTTCCACAGGTTTTAGCACTTTAGGATTATCTACGATTCGTGCAGAAATCACATCTGCTTGGAAACCGATTGCCGCAGTTATATTATTAGGTGAAAAATCTAGTTTAGGTTTATTCGCTAGTGAAAGTTCGATATCTACTGGTTTTGCTGAGATTGCAACCTCTCGTTGGACTCCTACGAACCCATCCCACACATCGTAAACATTTACAGGCATTGATCGATTGGAATTAAG
>WTZT01000017.1 GCA_009889685.1 Candidatus Hikarchaeia archaeon HikBin4 | reverse complement strand
ATGAAGTTATCAAAGATATCCAAAGGGCACTTATAGGGGCCGATGTTGATGTCGAACTAGTCATGTCCCTTTCCGACTCTATTCGGGGACGGGCTAGTAACCAAGATCCGCCCCCTGGGGCATCTGCAAGTGATCACGTTCTCAAAATAGTATACGAAGAACTTGTTAACCTTGTCGGAGACAGCTCTGATATCCCTCTCCGTTCTCAAAAAATCCTATTAGTTGGATTGCAGGGGTCTGGAAAAACAACAACCGCAGCAAAACTAGCTCGATGGTTCTCCACAAAAGGACTTTCTTCTTCAATAATTCAAACAGATACCTTCCGCCCGGGGGCCTATGCTCAAACAAAACAAATGGCCGAAAAAGCTGAAGTATTATTCTATGGTGATCCTAATTCTGGAGATCCATTCGAAATCCTTCAATCTGGGATGAAAGTGACTCAAGACACTGATATTCAAATTATCGACACAGCTGGGAGGCATGCCCTCGAGAAAGATCTCATCACTGAGCTCAAACAAATAGAAGCTATAGTAAAACCCGATATATCCCTCCTAATAATCGATGCTGCCCTTGGTCAAGGAGCAAAAGATCAAGCAAAACTATTCCATGAAGCAATAGGTATAGATGGAGTCATCATAACCAAGTTTGATGGCACTGCAAAAGGAGGAGGTGCACTCACTGCAATTCATGAAACCAACACTTCTATAGCTTTCATAGGCGCCGGCGAGACCGTTCAAGACATCGAGCGATTCGAACCAAATGGATTCATTTCTCGATTACTTGGCATGGGTGACCTTAAACAACTCACAGAGAGACTCGAGCGTGCTATGCAAGAATTCACGGATGAGGACGATGAGTGGGATCCCATGTCCTTATTGAAAGGCCCATTTACACTTCTAGACATGCGCCGGCAAATGCGCGCCATGAATAAAATGGGCCCGCTAGATCAAATTCTTGATTTAATGCCTAGTTTTGGAAAGGGTCCTTTGAATAAAATTCCCACCGAAGCAGTCGATTTAACCAAAGATAAATTGGTAATTTATGATATTATCATGGATTCCATGACCCCTTCTGAATTAAAAAACCCCCGCACTATAGGGGCTAGTAGAATAGAACGCATTTCTCGAGGGTCTGGTGTAAGTGAAGATGAAGTTAGAGAGCTACTTTCCCAACATCGAAATATGGAAAAAGGAATCAAACAAATGCAAGGGCTCGGCCAGGGCGATTTAAAACGTCTTATGAAGCGAATGCAAAAAAGTGGTGGGATGGATAATCTAGATTTATTCAAGTAATTTCAATTTCCCCGTTCAAATCGCAATACGGTGTCGTTTTAACAATCCCAACTCTTCTTGAACAATATGTTAGAAGGAGATGATCAAAATGAAGGAGATGATCAAAATGAACCTCCGGAGACTTACCCGTCAAGCCTATTTTGAGGGTCTTCCAGCTCTCGTTCTAAGCAGCTTTGGTGGTATCATTGCAGGTTTGATTCTTGGAGGTATGAAAACAGAGTTACAGGCAATTCCTGGGCTATTGGTGTTGGTACCTGCTCTTCTAGCTATACGAGGGAATGTCTACGGATCCCTTGGAGCACGAATCTCAACAGGTCTTCACCAGGGTCTCATAGAACCAAAAATTTCTTTCTCAGATCATAGAGTCAATGCTGCGGTTTTTGCATCATTTATTAATGCATTATTTGCAGCAGCAATAGGGGCAATCTTCGCCTATTTTTTACTTACTTTTTTATTTGAACCTGTTGCCCCTCTACGGATTCTACTTTCAATAGCCTTGATAGCAGGAATATTTTCTGGGTTAGTGCTTATCACTGCTGTTATATCTGTTATTTTTGCCGCCTATAGAAATGGATTAAATCCTGATACTATTGTAGGACCTCTAGTTTCAACCCTAGGTGATATTTTTGGGCTCTCATTTCTACTTCTCGCGGTCCGAATAATCCTGGGGGGTGGCTGATATGACCTGGTCCGTACGATCCATCACTAAAACAATGTTACCCGTTTTGGCAGTTCTCACCTCTCTTGAGATATCTATGGGACTAGTTTTGTCTTCTTTCGAGTCCACTCTCTTTCATTATCCTACCCTATTGGTATTAGTCCCTGTTACCATAGGAACTGCTGGTAGCCTCGGTAGCATCCTCTCAGCTAGACTCTCCACAGCATTCCATCTAGGGCTCCTAGAATTCAAAGCTAGTAACTATCATTTAACTGGAAACATCCTCTCTACTATGGCACTTTCAATTACTATCTTCCCTCTTATTGGAGTGGCGACATGGGCGGTTTCAACTATAGTTTTCGAACCTCTACTAGGCCTATATCAAGTAGTTTTAATCACTACTCTTAGCGGCGTACTCATCTCCATTTTCACAGCAATAGTTGCTTTACTTACAACTTACACTGCATATCTACTCAAACTAGATCCAGACGATGTCGTTATCCCTACTGTGACCAACCTGTGCGACGTTTTCGGCATACTTGTACTTTTAACAACTATCTTCTTCTTGGTGTGATTTCAAATAATCAAATTCGAAATTTTCAATTGCAATTCCTCAATCGTGCCTGAATTTTCTATTCCAATTTCTGCACTCTCCATTGCATCTTTCAACCCAAATCCCAATTCTCTATTATCCCTTTCACTTAACGTTTCTACTTCTGGATTATCTCTCCCCCTGTCTCTAATTCTATCTAAACGCATTTTGAAAGGAGATTCAATTTTCACTAGTCTGAATTTCCCTTCGAATTCTCTTCTAAACACTTCTACTTCTTCTCCTGATCTTATACCGTCCACTATGATTTTATTTTGGTTTTCTATCACTTCATATATTAGAGGGACAGTCAGTTTTGCTATTGCATCCGTCCCCAATTCCTCCCTAATTTTCTTTGCAATTTCTCCGTGATAATCTGCTGGATCTAACCCCCTCTGCAAACATTCTTCTCGAATAACATCGCCCATCGATATGACTGGTATTTTCTTTTCACGAGCATAATTAGATATCTCCGTTTTCCCACTTCCTGGGAGTCCAACGATCCCGATTATATCCATAATGTCCTTTTATTTTGTACGAGCTTAATATCTCGTACTTATTGGCATTGAACCCTGCTATTTTTGTTCCTTGAAAGCACTAGTACGCATAGGACACGTAGCTCAGCCTGGACAGAGCGTCGGACTTCTATCCCCTTCACGCATAGTGTCGGGGGGAGTCATCCGATGGTCGCGGGTTCAACTCCCGTCGTGTTCGTACCCTCTCAATATAAAATCAATTTCTTAAACTAGTCATTTGAGGTTATTATATCTTCTACCGATTCCAATGCCCGATCAAGTTTATCCACTTCGGGACCTCCTCCCTGCGCAAACTCTGCTGAACCTCCTCCTCTTCCTCCTATTAACTCTGCTAACTCTTTCATCATTTTATCTGCATGTAACTTTCCACCCTTTGGAACTGCCACAACTATCTTAGCTCCCTGGTCTCCACTACCTAGGACTGCAACCTTTCCTTCCTCTACTATTGCATTTGCAATTTCTCTAAGCTGTTCCATATCTGTGTCAATTCTCTGAACCACCACTACCAAACCACCTGCTTCAATTTCCTTCGCCCCTTTACCCCCTCGATTTTTAGCAACCTCTCGTCTCAAATTATCTATATGTTTTCCTCTCTCTTTCCACTCTTCAAAAAATCTCTGCGTGGTTTTGGGTACTTCTGCAGGAGAGATATTCAGCATATTTGCACTTTCTACTAATATGTCTTCTGTCCTTTGTACCTCCCTCAAAGCAGCATCTCCGGCTGCAAAAATTATTCTCTCAACACCATCTTGAATTCTTTCTGTATTTACAATCTTAATAATCCCTATATCCCCTGTTCTATTCACGTGAGTACCTGCACAAGCTTGCACATCCCCTGCAACATGGATCAACCTTATGTTCACTCCCTTTGGTATCCCCCCTTGGTATAAATCAAACCCATACTGTTTTTCCGCCTCATGTCTGTCTAGCCATTCTTGTTTTATTTCTGTATTCTCAACAATAATTTCATTCGCAATAGCTTCGATATTTCTGATATCTTCTCTACTTATTTTCCGATAATGTTGAATATCTACCCTAGAACTATCTACCCCTTTCTGAGCTCCTGCCTGGCGTATATGCTCACCTAGTAGCTGTCTAGCCGAGTGAACCAGAATATGTGTTGCAGTGTGATGTCGCATTAACCTCCGTCTTCTACTACTGTCAATTTCTCCCTTAACAGTGCTTCCAACTTTTATATTTTCATCGACATTGTGAAAAATAATTCCACCTTCTGTCTGCACATCTGTTACTTTCGCCTTTACATCTTCACTTGATATAACTCCAATATCCGAAGGTTGACCACCTCCCTCTGGATAAAATAAAGTCCGGTCTAAAATTAATTCAAATGATCCATCCTTATTGTCTATGACTTCTACCACTTTTGAATCAAATTTAGTTTGGGCCGGTTCTTCGTAATACAATCTTTTAGTTTTGGAAATGCTTTCTTTCACCTTCGATAGATTCTCTATTTTTGTTTGTTTTTTACTTTGTCTTTTCTCATGCCTTGCAGCAACAAGGGAATAAAAATCATCAGGAATATCTACCAATGCCCCCGATCCTTCTGCTATTTCTTTCACCATTGCGGGCTGAATCCCATGAGAATCATAAAGCTCAATTAATTTCTCAGTTGGTATTGGCTTCTTTGACTTAGAATAATCTTTGCTTATTTGATCTATTTTCCTAGATCCTCTCTCAAGAGTTTCTCCATATCTTTCAATTTCTGCACACACAATATCTCTAATAACCTCTCGGTTATTGTATCCAATTTTCTCTGCTTGTACATCTATCAATTCTTCCAATCTTATTTTCACCCCTACAGAATTACATAATCTTTCTGCCCTTCTGATGACCATCCTCGCAAGATATCCCGTTCCAACATTTGACGGAACTATCCCATCACCTAACATAAACGCCAATGCCCTGCAATGATCTGAAATGGCATATATGGCTTCCATAGGTGCCATCACCTGTTCTAATTTCTCTCTCGTAACAGACAAATCTTCTGCAATTTTCTCCCTAGCAATCTCAAACGTTTCCGATTTATCTATGTCTAACTCTCCAGCCAATCTAGCAGCCCTGTGCAATAATTCTTTGTCCTCTTCAGTATGTTTTATCCCTGCATCACCAACGAGCAATTCTATCATCTCTGGATATATGGCCTCATAAATTGTAGGTGTACCCTGGGAAACCCACGTCCATCTCTCCAAACCATAACCAGTGTCTACGATATATGTTTGCATGGGTGAATACCGTTGCCCATCTTTTAACTCATACTTCCCCTCCGGATCAATTTCGAGCGACATAAACACTAATGTAGCCAATTCTAGACCCCTATATACTACCTCAAATGCCGGTCCAGCATTTCCGCCACCTACCCATGGATCTTCTATGTATACCACTTCCTCAAGATTTGCACCCATTTCTTTTAAAAATTCATCACAATATCTAACTGTTTCATCTTTCCAATAAATTTTTCCGCTATATGCTAATTCATCTGGGCCGCCCTCTAGTGCATTAAATGCGTGGTGAGCTAACATCTCAAATGCTATGGTATGTCGGCCAGTTCGACCAACATTATCTATATCTTGCATCCTTATGCATGGCTGACTTATTGCCAATGGATTTGCCGGAGGCGGGGCTTCCCCTGAGGTAACAAGAGGCTGGAAATCATATATCGAAGCCTGGGTCAGTAACACATCATCCCTCCACCTGTTGGCTGCAACAGGATACGGTCCAATTCTCGTATGGCCGTTATCTTCAAAAAATGAGAGAAATTTTTCCCTCATTTCATCTACTGTATATTTCTTATCGAATCCTGGGTTTCCAATAAAACCATACTCTTCGCATGGAGATTCTCCGCATTTATGCCTAGACTCATTTCTTGTCCAAAAGAATACCCCACACCCTTCACATTCTCTTCGAAAAAATCCCTCTTTTTTAAAATAATCAAGGAAATATTCCTCCTCCAAATCACTCATTGTGGCCGTATCGAGCCTATTTGCACAAAAGGATTTCGGGCTTGACTAATCTCTTCTCTACTGGCCACTCATCGATATAGCAGCGAGCAGTGCCTCTAATTGTATTCTTTCATTTGCCCCCTCCGAAATCCTATAATCCGCTTCTCCAATTCGATCTATCATCACCACTGCAATCTTATTATCTACTTGGAATTCCCACACCGACCGATACAATTGGTCTATTATGTCCCCCCCTGAAATTCCCCCCTCTATTAGTAAAATTTCCAATATTTCTCTGGCTCCTATGAAATCTCCATCTATCGCCTTTCCTACCATCGAATTTATGTCCTCTGGTCTTGCAGACGCAGCAGTTTTGTACACATTCTCTTCCTCAACTTCTTTACCCGTTATTGAAGCAGCTTGAAGTGAATTTATCGCCTTTCTCATGTCCCCTTGGGATACGTATATGATTGCATTTAGCCCATCCTCTGTAATCTTTATTCCCTCTTCATCTGCAATTTCTCTCACCCTTCTCGATATGGCATCATCAGATAACGGTGGAAACCGAAACACTGCACATCTAGATTGAATCGGATCAATGATCCTATTGGAATAATTACATGACAATATAAACCTAGTATTATGCGAAAATTGTTCCATTGTTCTTCTCAGAGCACTTTGGGCATCTTTGGTCAGTGAATCTGCTTCATCAAGGAATATGATTTTATAATCATAATTCCCAAAAGAAGACCGAGCAAAATTCTTTATTCTATTCCTAACAACGTCGATTCCCCTCTCGTCAGATGCATTAAGCTCAAGGAAATTTTCCTTCCATTTCTCTCCATATATTTCTTGAGCAATCGTAATAGAGCTCGTCGTTTTTCCCACTCCTGCAGGGCCCGAAAAGAGCAAGTGAGGTAGGTCTTTCTTTTCAACATAACCTTTTAACCTCGATATTATTGCTTCTTGGCCAACAATTTCTGATAGTGACCTTGGTCTATATTTTTCAATCCATATTCCTCCCTTCTCAGATGAGGTGGCACCATCCATGTTCTTCCGACGTCTTTCCCAATCTTAAACCCCGTGGAAAATCGACACTGTAAAATCACTTGCCATTCTAAAAACCATGTGAAAGCAATCCTTTCAATAGTAGGTGGCGATTCCCATGAGTTCGACGTTTCTAACGAGACATATGTAGACTTATTACGAGATATAAATATCTCTCCAAATGAAGTTGTAATATTAGTAGATGGGATCCCTATACCCCATGATTCTCTTGTCACTGCCACTCATTCTAAGTTGCTAACGGTACTTAGTGGGGGTTAATTCAGCAAACCTTTCCTCTATAACTTGCATAGCTCTCTTGTGAAATATAGTAGACTCAAAGTCCGAAGTGCTACAACCTCCGATCTCTCCTCTATTATGAATATAATTGATGGGTCAATGCTCCAACTCGATCTGAAAATTGTTCAAAGTAGAATCTCTTCAGAAGAAGTTCTAGTAGCCGAATCTCCAACATCAATTCTTGGTATTCTTGTATCCACTGGAAATACTATAGAAACGATTGCTGTCAGATCTAAACGCCGTCACCAAGGGATTGGGTCCATCCTCGTGAAAACTGCAGCTAAAAAATCAGACGAACCTCTTGTTGCAGAATTTGATCAAACATCTCTACAATTCTACCAAAAGTTAGGATTTTCAATTACGCCTACGATAGAAGGAAGATACACCGGATCATATCAACTCCTTGACTAATTCTTCTCCATTCTCTACCAATCCTTCGACCGTACGTTTACTGTTCCCCTCCGTGTATATGCGCATTTTTGGCTCTGTACCACTAGGACGTAATAGAATCCAAGACCCATCTATTAGTAGAATTTTCACCCCATCAATATCATTAACTTCTTTTATTTTCACTCCTGCAAATTCATCTCCCACACTACGACGAACTTTCTCTAATACTTCCTTTTTCTTTGACTCTTGACAGGTAATATTTTGTGTTAGTTGGTGAACTTCTCCATACTTCTCTAGAATCAAATCTACTCTTTCATCTAACGATTTTTCTAACTCTGCAGCGGCTGCTAGTTGGGCAATTAAAACACCATCTTTTTCTCTAACATGCCCTCTCATGGAAAAACCACCTGATTCTTCCCCTCCGAATAAAGCCGAGTGCGTTTTCATAGCTTGGGCAACCCATTTGAACCCTACTGGAACTTCAACTACAGATTCCCCATGAGACTCTGCTATTTTGTCAATTAGGTATGTTGTTGAAACCGTTCTAATTGCTGGACCTGTGTCCCTCTCAAGTAAATATTCATAAAGCACAGCAAATAATAAATTCCCATCAAGACACCCCCTCTTAGGAGTCACAATTGCAACCCGATCCGCATCCCCGTCATTCGCAATTCCAATATCCCCCTCTCCATTCTTAATAGACTCAATCAGCAACTCTAGGTTTTCGGATTTTGGTTCTGGAGGATTTCCCCCAAATGTAGGGTCCAAATAATCTCTTATTGATTTGACATCTGCCCCAGAATTCTTAAGAATTTCATCCGTAATTCCTCTTCCACTTCCATGCATGGCATCATACACAACTCTAAGTCCTTTAAGGTCCCCTCCAATTATTTCTCTAATATGTTTCACATATGGACTAACTAGATCCACTACCTCGACCTTCCCTCTTCCTTTCAATACATTATCTGGATTCACTAGATATTTCTCTAACTCGATAGTCACTTCGGGCAAAGCAGGGGCACCATCAGATGGTATAAATTTTATCCCATTATACTCTGGCGGATTGTGAGAAGCAGTTATCACAATTGCACCTGCAAGATCTCTATGAACAACTGTCCATGCAGCTATTGGTGTTGGATAATCTCTATTCCCACATATGACGTCTTGACCCAAAAGAATCATTTTTTCGCATAGCCCTTTGGCAAAATTTGGAGACGATTCTCTAGCATCATATACAATTATTATTGGTCTACCCCCGAGACCAGACGACTTAACATAAGAAACAACTGCTTCCCCCACGAGATTGACTCTCTCTGCTGTAAAAATATCAAGAGTAGCTCTCCACCCATCCGTCCCAAATTTAATTTGTTCCATGTTGCCTCATCTCCCCTGCCAATTCTATAAAATTATCAAAAAGTCTCTTGGTTTCACTTATTTTATAATGCATGACTTTCGTCGATTCTGCTAATATTTTTTCAATTTTCGTATGAGGAATAAGTGGACCTTCTTTTTTCGGCGTAGTATCTTTAATCGTCTTTAAATCGTATTCTGGATGAAATTGAACGGTCCAAATATTTCCTTTATTCCATCCTTGTATTCCATATTCATTTTTTGCAATAAGCAGCGACCCGGGTGGGATTTTCGTAACAGCATCCCCATGGGTAGAAAACGAGACAAATGTCTCTGGAATCCCTTCTAAAAGCTTATTTTCTCCCACTTGTTGGATCTCATTATATCCAATTTCAAAATCTCCCATTGATTCAACCTTACCTCCTAACACAACTGCCAGAATCTGGTGACCAAAACATACACCAAGGTGAGGAATTTCTCTCTCAACTGATTCTCCAAGCCATTTCATTAATTCTTCAATCCATTCGTCTT
>WTZT01000169.1 GCA_009889685.1 Candidatus Hikarchaeia archaeon HikBin4 | reverse complement strand
TCTTCATCGGAGATTAGTGTAGCGTAGGTTATTGGTCGAAGATGGGCATCGTTAACAGTTGGGGGGAGTGGGGCATATTTTCTCAGAATTGGGTATCGAGATGCATTGGGGAAGATGGAAAAAAGAGCCAATAACAAAGACCAGTTGAAGTTTCGTTTTAAGATCCAGAATAGACCTATGAACATGGATAATAATATCGCAATGAAGAATGTGAGTGATAGAGAAGTGGTTTTGCTAGGAGCGGGGGTTTCGGGAGAGAACTTAATAAGAGTTGCAAATGGCTCCCCGGAAGAGAATTTTGTTGGACCGATTACATGAAGAGTTCCGTTGTATATACTGTGGGAAGAGCTCTGAGCCACGTAATTGGGAGGGAATTCAATTATAAGTTCTTGATTTTCCAATAAAATGGGCATCCAAGCTTGGCCGGATTCTACAGAAAATACATCTCCAACATTCATTGTATTTGCATGAGAATGAGTGAAATTGGTCCATATAAAGGATAATGAAAGCGAACCGTGATCATCAGACATAGATGAAGAATAAGACACTTCTTTGAGTTGCATGTCTCTCTCGGTTTCAATTGAAGCGACTGTGACAGCATTTGTGAAGGGGGTCAAAGAGATAAACGACTGGCCGTTGGACTCAAAATCGGCAGACAATCTATTGAATGATTGCACTTCTAAAGGCGTGTTAAGGGGGAATTTTAATTCAACCGTCCAGATGGCTTCTCCGGTTGGAGAAAGGGCGATTTTAATTATAGTAATATCAGAGGATTCGTCGGGGAGATCTTCTTGAGCTATTGAGCTCCCACAGATGGCGGATAGTAAGATGATAGAAATAAAAAAACATCTTGCCAATTGGATCGACATAAGAAACTATTCAGTTTGAAGAAAAAAAAATCTTGCTAGAAGCGTTACTATAGGATATAGGGTCGTTTTTGGTTGTTGAAAACATAAGGGGGATCATGGATAAGGGGTTAAATGTAATAGTAATAGTTCTAGTTTTAGCCTCTATTGCGGTAGGAGGAGTTTCGGGAGAAACTTCATCTGGCATTGAGCTGTCAGAAGAGGATATTAGAATGGTTGGTATTGGCCATGTTGATCGGTCAGATTTTGTGGTTCAAACACCTAATTTGGCGAATTCAATTTTTATTGATAAAAAAATCATTTCAAGTGAGTTCAGTAAATATATAATATCAGAGGGGATTTCATTGGCAAATGGGGATGAAGAGAAGAGAGAGATACTATTCCAGGCAGCTACAGAGGTAGAAATTGAATCTGCCGAAATAATAGGTCGTTTTAGGGAAATTCAAGATAGATGGAAAAGTGGGTGGATTGGTTCGGACGAATTTATTAGAGAATTGATATTAATAAGTACTGAAGCCGAGGTATTAGTGGATCTGTTAGACTATATAGAAAAAGAGGCAGAAAACGTTCCTCAAATGGAATTGAGAGGGAGGATCAGGATGCTTAAAGAGAAATTGATACCTTTTGAAGGCCCAGTGAGAGATCACTTGATCGACGTGACTAGGGGGGGAAGTCAAATTGGGAGCATATACATTGCTGCGTCACAGAGAGGGATGGTTTTAGCTACAATTAAAAATGGGAAATATCTAAGAGAGGCGTATGTGTGGGATCAAGAATCTTCGTCGGGGGGAATAAGTTTAGATGAAGCGATTAGTAGAACAGCGACTCTATATCCAATAGCATACGGCCCTGAAGTGAGTCAACAAACAGGGATAATGGGTAAAGGAAGGGGATATCAAATTGAAATTGGGTTTGAGAGCGGATCATTGACTTCTTATTTGGATGGAGGGACTCGAAATGTATTCTATGAAATCCAAGAAAGAAAATTGTGGATCGTGGAATCAGAATCAAAAGTCGAATTTATAGGAGATAGTACAAAAGTGGTGATCGGACGGAGTTTTGTGGGGGGTCCACTTAAAGTGGAAGTGTATGATGAGAATACAGGAGGTACAGCTCCTGCAATGATGTTAATTGGAACAAGTAGAAAAGAGAAAATAAATAGAGGAGGAACGTGGATACTAGCTCCAAAGGAAAATACGAAGATAGTTGTGGAAATGAATGGAGAAGTTACAGAGATACAAATATACCCCATATCGATGAATGAAGTAGAAACTGGAAATGGGAATTAGAAAAAGACTATTTTTTAGAAGACGGAACGGTTGCCAAAGTGACTAT
>WTZT01000168.1 GCA_009889685.1 Candidatus Hikarchaeia archaeon HikBin4 | reverse complement strand
AGGACCGGGTGCTTCTGCGTCGAGTAAACGTGCGCCACCAGGAGATAGCTCAGGTATGATGGCTAGAGCGAGAACAACGATCCCCATTCCACCTAGCCATTGAGTGAATTGGCGCCATAATAAGATGGATGGAGAATAATGATCAGCAGATAAATCGTCTATAACAGTTGCGCCGGTAGTTGTGAATCCACTAACACTTTCAAATAAGGCATTTATCGGATGGACTAGAGGGGAGGGAGTTCCTGCTAATGCAATTAAGTAGGGAATTGCACCTATACAAGCGACGATGACCCAAACAAGAACTAGCATTAAAAAACTATCTCTTAGGCTCATGTGAGGATCAGGGTCTAGTCTTTCGAAGATTGACCCGATGAATAAGGAGATACCCATTGTTATCACGAATGGGAGAATGGGGTCTCCGTAGTAGATTGCAACCACAAGGGGTAGTAAAAGCGCAATCGCTAGCCACTTGGTGATAGTCCCTGCTAGACTAAGTGCAGCTTTCCAATTTATCCTAATAGTCATAATTGTTTAAGGATCTTATCTAATACTGCTACATCGATAAGAACTACAATGTGATCTTTGTATTGTATCATTGTATCACCTCGGGGGGCAAGAACTTGACCGTCTCTCACGATAGCCCCTATGACAATGGATGAAGGCATTTTAGAAGTTATCTCTTGGACATTCCTACCAGATAATTTACTATGGGAATCAATCTCTATTTCAAGAATTTCTACCCTGTTCGAATCTAGGATTGATACATGTTTTGTATTTACATTATGTGTGAAATGAATGAGCGCTTCTGCGGTGACTTCTCGGGGGTTAATAGCTACATCTATGCCAACGTTTTTGAACAAAGATATATAGTCACCAGAGTTGACAACTGCAGCTATACGAGGGACGCCTAATTGTTTAATTAGCAAAGAGACTAGGAGGGTTTCCTCATCGGAATCTAGATGCACAACTACGAGATTTGATTGAGTTATATTTTCCGACTCAAGAAAGTCGAGATCAGTTACATCGTGGCACATGACCACAGTTTTAGGTAATTTTTCCGCTAGTTTGAGAGATAACTTTTTATCAGGTGTCATCAATGTCGAGGGCATGTCACGAGCTGCAAAGATAGATGCGGTTTCTGCCGCGATAGAACTCCCTCCAAGAATAACTATATTTTTAATATCATTGTTAGTTGGTTCGAGCGTGGAAGAAAAGTCTTGGACGCTTTCGGGAGTCCCAATGACCACTAGTCTAGATCCGAGAGGGATTTTGGTAGAACCACTAGGTATAATAATCTCATTGTCTGTAATAATAGCAGCAAATGTTAAGGACTCGAACTGGTCTGCCTCACTTATAGTTTGGTCGAGGAGTGAACTGCCAGAATGGATTTCAAATTCTGCCATTTGTACATTGCCCTCTGCGAAAGAATCGGCATCGAGAGCTGCAGGTATTCCTGCTATATTAACAATTGCTTCTGCAGTTAACCTGTCGGAACAGGCCATGAAATCAACTCCAAATGCGCCTTTAGAGCGAGACCAAGAATCAAATAAAATAGAGTTTTTTACTCGGGCCACGGTGAAGGCATCTCCAAGCAACTTGACGGACTCACACGCGATGAGATTCTTTTCGTCGTCGTTAGTACAAGCGATGATCATATCGACTTCTCCTATATCTTCTAGAGTTTTAAGATCATTTCCATCCCCACATATAGCCAACACATCAAGTGAATACGTGACCTCGGAGACGCGATCTGGATCGATATCCGCAACGACTATTTGATGGGCGTCAGATAGGTTTTCTGCGATGCTGTAGCCAACCTGTCCTGCGCCAATTATAAGAATGCGCACTTGCGTGTACCTATCCGCCCGATTGCCAAGGAAAGTATAAGTGCTTTGCGCTTAGGTGGCATATGGAAGAGATTAAATATATTTAGAAAAAATGAGACTCACTCTATCGTTTTTTGTTAGAAAAAATAGTGTTGAAATAAATCAATAGAAGGGTAAATTGATAAAAGTCCCCATGAACATCGTCACTGTTATTAAAATGGGAATTCAGATTATATTAATAGATGCTTAAAGGAGTGAATGTAGTAATAGGGATTACAGGTAGCATTGCTGCAGTCAAGGTTGTAGAACTTGCCCATGAATTCAAACGAAGAGGAGCTAATGTGAGAGGAATCATCACATCGAATGCAACAAAAATCA
>WTZT01000167.1 GCA_009889685.1 Candidatus Hikarchaeia archaeon HikBin4 | reverse complement strand
ACATACACCCCCATATTTGTTCATTTCTACCAATGTGACATCGATATCCAGTTGACTAGCACGTAATGCGGCTTCACAGCCTCCCGGTCCAGACCCAATTATCAAAAGGTCTGTTGAAATTGGACCATTATTGTTTTCCATTAGTCACAGATAATCATCTTTTCTGTCCGTATAAAGTAGATGGATGGGCTATATAATGTCAGGTGGAAGGAACAGAGGCGGGGATTAAAGACCGAATGAAAAACTCGCCCGCACGATAAGAAGATCTAACTAAAGGTCCACTAGCACAATATAAAAATCCTAGTTCGTCCTCTGCAACACACTTCCAAGTCTCAAATTTTAGGGGGGACACATATTCAAATATTTCTAAATGTCGTAAAGAGGGTTGTAGATATTGACCTAAAGTTACGAAATTTACGCCGTGCTCTTTGAGGTCAGATAAGGTCTGATGGACTTCTCCATCGTATTCGCCCAGACCCAGCATTAAAGATGATTTAGTGTAGATGTCAGAGGTTGAATTTATGTAATCTAGTACCGACAAAGATTGTTCATAACCGGCCCTACGATCTCGAATTGGCCACTGGAGTCGTTCCACAGTTTCTATATTATGAGCTATCACATCGGGTTTTGCTGAAATGATTTTGTCGAGTGAATCAAAATCGCATTGGAAATCTGGTATTAGAGTTTCTATCAAAGTGTCGGGATTGAGATTGCGAATTGCATGGATAGTTTTTGCGAAGTGGCCCGCGCCTTGGTCTGGCAAGTCATCGCGGTTGACAGATGTCAATACTGCGTATTCTAGATTTAATTCGGATATTGCAGAGGCTATGTTTAGAGGTTCTTCTGGGTCTAGAGGGAGCATCCCACCCGTCGTTACATTACAAAAATTGCATGTTCGAGAACATCTATCCCCCATCAACATGAAAGTCGCAGTTCCAGGAGCGTTTTTTCCAGACCAACATTCTCCGATGTTTGGGCAATTGGCTTCTTCGCATACTGTATGAAGATCATATTTTCGGAGGGTCTGTTTTATGTGAGTGAATTGAGATCCAGAAGGCAGAGAAATTTTTAGCCAGGATGGTTTTTGCCGGGGAGCACTTGCCATTATTATTTAAAAAGGGTCGAATGGCAAAATAAGTAACTAATGAGAATGAGTGTAGAATGCGCCGACCGGGAATTGAACCCGGGCCATGAGCTTGGGAAGCTCAGGTCATACCACTAGACTATCGGCGCGAATGGTGATTGGTTCGCACTGTAAGATGCGTTGAGGTAACGTTTGTTATGTAAACGGAAAGATCGATCGGGTATTATCTGATGTGGAACTTATAGAGACCTATGCTAGCGGGAGATAGAATTTCTAATTTGGAATTAGCAGAAGAAGAGTTAGAACATACTAAAGAACGCATAGTCGAGTTTATTAGAAAAAATGTAGCTGATGCAGGATCAGAGGGGGTGGTGATAGGCTTATCAGGAGGAATTGATAGTACCCTTACGGCTTACTTGTCTGTGGAAGCACTTGGATCGGGGGGAGTGTACGGAGTGGTGATGCCGAGTAAAGTGAATAGAGAGGAAAATATGATAGATGCAATTCAAGTTGCAAAAGATCTAGAAATAGAACATAGCATTATTGAAATTGAATCTATTGTCGAAGAAGTAGAATCTTCTATTGAGAAAAGTGAGATGGGAAAAGAGATGAAGAATATAGAAGAGAGAGTAATAGGGAATTTAAGAGGGAGAGTGAGAGCAATCATATTGTATCGCATATCAAATGCAAGTAACTTGATAGTGATAGGAACGGGGAATAGAACGGAAGCGTTGATAGGATATTTTACAAAATATGGAGATGGTGCAGTGGATTGTAACCCCATAGGAGACCTCTATAAGTGCCAAGTTCGGCAAATGGCAGAGTGGGTAAGAGTGCCGAGTAAATATATCACTAAAGCACCGACTGCGGGTTTGTGGGAAGGGCAGACAGATGAAAAGGAATTGGGCATGGGATACGATACTTTAGATTTGATTCTATATTTATTGATTGAGGAGGGGAGATCGGAGGAAGAAATACAAAATTTATTTAAAATAGATGAAAAGGATATATTAGAAGTGCAAAGGTTGTATGAAGCGAGTGAACACAAAAGAGACATTCCACCTATCCCCTAGGAGTTGTCTTGATCCAATAGCAAAATCGTTCTAAGCCTGATCCGGGA